>NZ_RHNQ01000099.1 GCF_003946275.1 Loigolactobacillus backii | reverse complement strand
TTAGTCACTTATGAGTCTAACTGTGTTGGACTTTTTTGTTAATTTTTTTGTATTATTACAAACTAGCACCACGCGTACTCTCTCTCATTCGGCTATGAGTGTTATAATTACTATATAAGTTAAAATTCATCAATTATACAAAGCAGGGGAATATCATTATGAATTTACGAACAAACAACCCATTAAATTCCGAAAGGGCTGTGCATTATAAACTGTACAAGTCAGGTAAACTGTGGCTTGTTGCCGGAGTGACTTTTTGTTCATTTGTTGGCAACGCAATCATCAACGATCAAATTGCGCACGCTGATACAGTAACTGTAGCTAAAACAGCAACCACAGTCACACGGACAACCGTCAGTGCTGATTCAAAAACAAGCAATGATTCTACTCAAGCAGATACAGTTTCCACTACGGCTAACAAGGTCGCTAAGACTACTTCAAATATCGCTCACCAACCCAATAGTGCAACAAACAGCTTAAATACTAGTCAAGCAGCAACCGCTACCTCAAGTACAACCACCAAGGCTGCTTCGAGTATCCTCAGTCAAGCGGACAGCGAAACTGCCAACTCAAACACTAGTCAAGCAGTAACTGCTACCTCAAGCGCTACTACCGAGGCTGTTTCGAGTGCCGCCAACCAAACGGGCCAAAAAGTAAGCTCCAGTAATAACAAAAGCCATGAGGCAAAAGCTCACACAACTAGTGCTGCCTCTGGTTCTATTAGCCAAGTAAGTAACACAGCAGTCAAATCAGCAGCAAGTACCGAGAATACCAACAAGGCCACATCAGTTGCTTCAAGTGCAGTAAATCGCCAAGCAACCACGACCAAAAAAGCTGACATTAACTTAACTACGGTAACTGCAGCCACAGCTAACACGAAGCCAGCTACACAAGTAAGACTAATGGCCACTAGTTCAGCTGCAATGAAAATCAAGCCTATAACTTACAAAATCCAATCGAAACAAATGACCCGTAATCAGTATCAATGGCAAGGTAACAATTTATATTATTACGGTAATGATGGACAACCTATCACTGGTCTACGACACTACAGTAATAACAAGCTAGAATATTATGGCACAGATCATGTTCAGTATCGTAATCGTTATGCTAGTCAGGGAAATCAGTTGTATTACTTTGGTAGCAATGGTGACGCAGTAACTGGCTTACGTCATTACGGCAATAATAAGCTAGAATATTATGGCACAGATCATGTTCAGTATCGTAATCGTTATGCTAGTCAGGGAAATCAGCTGTATTACTTTGGTAGCAATGGTGACGCAGTTACCGGCTTGCGTCACTATGATAATAACAAGTTAGAATATTACGGCGCGGACCACGTTCAATATCGTAACCGGTATTATCAAGAAGGTAATAAATTCTATTACTTCGGTGGTAACGGTGACGCAATAACTGGCTTACGTCATTATGGTAATAACAAGCTAGAATATTATGGCACAGATCATGTTCAGTATCGTAATCGTTATGCTAGTCAGGGAAATCAGTTGTATTACTTTGGTAGCAATGGTGACGCAGTAACTGGCTTACGTCATTACGGCAATAATAAGCTAGAATATTATGGCACAGATCATGTTCAGTATCGTAATCGTTATGCTAGTCAGGGAAATCAGCTGTATTACTTTGGTAGCAATGGTGACGCAGTTACCGGCTTGCGTCACTATGATAATAACAAGTTAGAATATTACGGCGCGGACCACGTTCAATATCGTAACCGGTATTATCAAGAAGGTAATAAATTCTATTACTTCGGTGGTAACGGTGACGCAATAACTGGCTTACGTCATTATGGTAATAACAAGCTAGAATATTATGGCACAGATCATGTTCAGTATCGTAATCGTTATGCTAGTCAGGGAAATCAGTTGTATTACTTTGGTAGCAATGGTGACGCAATGGTCACCATCCGTGGGGCAATTGAAAACGGCAAGTTTAATATTTATGATATGCGGACAAACAAGCTTATTAAGAGCCTCGACGCTGGTACTTGGGAGAACTTGGCCTATTCGATGGATGCCAACTCCATTAACAATGTTGATGGCTACCTTAGCTACAGTGGTTGGTACCGACCAATTGGAACAAGCCAAGATGGTAAGACATGGTACAAGACCGGGGCTGGTGACTGGCGGCCAATCTTGATGTATGCATGGCCAAATAAGGATGTTCAGGCACAATTCATTAAGTATTTTGTTAATCATGGTTATGAGAATGCTAATTATGGATTAACAAAGGTATCGGTAGCAAATCTTAATAAGGACACAGATGCAACAGTTCTTAACACGGCAGCACAAAATCTTCGTTACGTAATTGAACAAAGTATTGCTACTAATAAGGGAACGGGTAAGTTAGCAAATGACATTAATGGTTTTGCAGCTACTGTTCCTGAACTATCGGCTTCATCTGAATTATCATTACAGAGCATGCCAAATTATAAGCCTGATAAAAGCGGAACTGTAGATAACGATCAAGTAATCTTCGTTAATGACGCTGATAGTAAGTATCGCTTAATGAACCGTACGATCAATAACCAAACTGGTAATGATAATAGCGATAACAGTCCTGAGTTATTGGTTGGAAATGATATTGATAACTCTAATCCGGTGGTACAAGCTGAGAACCTTAACTGGGAATACTTCTTGTTAAATTATGGTAAGCTGATGGGTTATAACCAGGATGGTAATTTTGACGGTTTCCGGATTGATGCTGCTGATAATATTGATGCTGATGTGCTCGACCAGATGGGACAATTAATGAATGATATGTACCATATGAAGGGTAACCCGCAAAATGCTAATAATCACTTAAGCTATAACGAAGGATACCATTCAGGTGCTGCCCAGATGTTGAACAAGAAGGGTAATCCACAATTGTACATGGATTCTAGAGAATTCTATACTTTAGAGAATGTCCTCGGACGTGCTAACAATCGTGATACTATTAGTCATTTGGTTACTAATAGTATTGTTAACCGGCAAAATGACGTTACGGAAAATGAAGCTACTCCAAACTGGTCATTTGTCACTAACCATGATCAACGCAAGAACTTGATTAATAGGTTAATTATTAGAGACCATCCTGGCATAGCTTATAAAGCAGAATATGCTAACCAAGCTTGGCAAGAGTTTTATGCTGATCAAAAGAAGACCGATAAGCAGTATGCTCAGTATAACGTTCCAGCACAATATGCAATTCTTCTAAATAAAGATACTGTACCGCAGATTTACTATGGTGATCTTTACAACGAAACTGCACAATATATGCAGGAAAAGTCGATCTACTATGATGCAATTACGACGTTAATGAAGGCACGGAAACAATTTGTTAGCGGCGGACAAACAATGACCAAGCTTAGCGATAACTTAATTGCAAGCGTTCGTTATGGTAAGGGCGTTGCTAATGCTAATAGTGAGGGTACTGATAGTTTGAGTCGAACGAGTGGAATGGCAGTTATCGTTGGTAACAATCCACAAATGGCAGAGCAAACAATTTCTATTAATATGGGTCGTGCCCATGCTAATGAGCAGTATCGTAACTTGCTTGACACAACGGATAATGGTTTAACATATAATGCTGATGGTGCTGAAAATCCAGAGACCTTAACAACTGATGATAATGGTATTTTGAAGGTTACTGTTAAGGGATACAGCAATCCTTATGTAAGTGGATATCTTGGTGTGTGGGTCCCAGTTGTTTCTGGAAATCAGGATGTTACTACTAATGCCGCCACTGTTTCAGCAGATAGTAATAAGATCTTCGAATCTAATGCTGCACTTGATTCTCATATGATCTATGAAGACTTTAGTTTGTATCAACCTGAACCAACAAGTACAGAGAATCATGCATATAATATTATTGCCCAAAACGCTGAGCTCTTTAACAACCTGGGAATTACTGACTTCTGGATGGCCCCTGCTTACACACCGTTTGGTATGAGTCGCTATAACGAAGGTTATTCTATGACTGATCGCTATAACCTAGGGACTAATGCTAATCCAACCAAGTATGGAAGTGGTGAAGAATTAGCAAACGCGATTGCCACTTTGCATAGCGCTGGCTTAAAGGTTCAGGAAGATATTGTTATGAACCAGATGATTGGCTTTTCCGGTCAAGAAGCAGTAACGGTTACCAGAACTAACGATCGTGGAATGCAGATTTACGTCAATGGTAAGACATATGCTAATCAAATCTACTTTGCATACACAACCGGTGGTGGAAACGGACAGGAAACTTATGGTGGTAAGTATCTGTCAGAGTTACAGTCCAAGTATCCTGACTTGTTCACCACAAGGGCCATTTCTACCGGCGTAGCTCCTGATCCAACTACTCATATTACTAAGTGGTCTGCTAAATACGAAAACGGTACATCACTTCAAAATATTGGAATTGGTTTAGCTGTGAAATTACCTAATGGCGATTACGCTTACCTGGATGGTGGTAATAACGATAAGTTTAAGACGACCCTTCCAGAACAGATGGGATCGATTGGTTACTATGTTTAACAGGAATTAAAAAATTAGGCTTTCCTAAGCTGATTACGACAATATTACACTACGGAACCTAAAAGAGTGAAAAACTGCAATTTATGGGATTTCTTCCTGGTAAATTGCAGTTTTTTTGTCTGTTTTGTTACATTTTGTGGTTAGTAAGGACAACAGGATGAAAGCATGACTTGCTAAGGCCTGTATGGTTAAGGCAGATTGTAAAATTTAAGTTGAACATTTAAGTGGACAGAAAAAACCATCAAGGTCTTTAATGGTGTTACCACACAATCCATTAGAAAGAATGGATGTAAGCTGATTCCTGAGACAACTTTTAAGAGAGGGTATAATGAATAAATCATCTCTCAAAAGGAAGGAATTTTTACATGCCAACTCGTTACGACAAAGAATTCAAACAAAACATTTTCAACCTATATA
>NZ_RHNQ01000098.1 GCF_003946275.1 Loigolactobacillus backii | reverse complement strand
GAGCTTGCGTTTATTTTTTTGCCAAAAAAGCCAATAACCACACGCCTTTGGCGTGATTATTAGCTTTCAAGTTTCAGAATTTAAACTAAAAATAAGAAAGAGGTTAGCAGGTTGGCACGTTTAGAAACGCAACGATTGATTCTTCGCTCGTTCGCAGAGAATGATTTGGATGATTTACATCATTTTGCGCAGAATCCCAAACTAGGTAAAATGGCTGGTTGGCAGCCGCATAGTGGGCTTGGTGAAAGTCAGGCAATTTTAACGTTATTCATTCGTAGTGACGAGGTTTTTGCACTTGAATTAAAGGAAACACATCATGTAATCGGTAGTATCGGTCTACACCGCAGAGCACCGTCAGGATCAACGCCTGAGGACAGCGAGCGTGAGTTAGGTTTTGTTTTGGATGAAGACTATTGGGGGCAGGGCCTAATGCCGGAAGCCATCATGGGAATACTGGCCTTTGGGTTTAATCATTTACACTTAATGACAATTTGGGTGGGCCATTTTGCAAGTAATCGCCAGTCAAAACGTGTAATCGAAAAAACAGGATTCCATTTTGAATATGAATTAGAACGCCCAAAGTTATTTGCGGATGATGCACCAGTAACGGAATGTTATTATAAATTAACGGTGACTGATTACCGGGCGCAACAGGCCAAATTAGAGAATTCTTAGTTTTGAAGTAATTCTAATGGGGCTTTGATGAAAACAGTATGAAAATCTCTATCCTATAATGATTATCCATTAAAGACGTCGTTGGTTATGGTATAATAAATTTGATTATGGATAGGGGGAACTATGATGGATGAGCAAAAAGAGCGTGAAAATGCAATGAAAAAGGCTTACACTGAACGCTTAATCGCGATTGAAGCTGATGCTGATTTAACGATACTTGAAAAACAAGATAGAATTGATGCACAACCGAAGAAAATTACGCCATATATTGTTTACACGAATCTAAATCGGGAACGATTTAATGAACGAAGCTGTTCGGTATTTGTGTATACCCCGTACGCAAATGTTGATAAGTACGGCCATTCCAAAACAGACTATCAAAGTGAGCTACTTTTTGAATACAGTGCGTGGGACAACGAGATTCACATGACCGTTCTGGAGACACTTGGTTCCGAGAGCCAACTTGCTTTTTATGATTTTCAAAATCATGGGATGGCACAATTAGCAATTATTAATTTACTTAAAATTGCACGCAAAATAAACGTTACTGAAATTGAGGGTAATGTCAGTTCCTTTGATGGTGAGGGTTTAAAAAAGGTTATTTACCTATTGAGTAAGTTTGGTTTTAAGTTTGATATTCAAGATAAAAAGCAAGGCCTAGCCAGTTTTAAGTTGAAACTCGAATAGGCAGTTGGCTTGGCAGTTAGTTTAGATTGCAGTACAATTGAGAAACACCCTTGGCAGGAGGAACGTGTTGTAATGGTTCTAGCAACCTTTTACAAGCGTTCTTTTTTGATATGTTGGCAAAGTTGATGATGAATATGCTATGATAACTTTGAGTAGCAATCTAGGGAGTGTCCGAAAAAGCGTTCAGATGCGATTTCTTAATTATGGGGAAAATTCGAACGCCCTTTTAGGACACACTCTAATTTTGTAGAAAAAAGGTGTATCAGTCATGCAATTGACGCGAGGCTTCGAACAGGCGGCTTGTATTATCACATTATTAGCAACGCAAGACCCAGACTTTCCGATCTCATCTGAAGTTATTCATCATCGGTTAAACGGCTCCCAAACGTATTTACGTAAAATTATGCGCAAATTAGTGGTAGCAGGGTTAGTGAAGTCGGTTTCAGGGAATAATGGTGGTTTTACAATTGCTCGGCCTGCCAAGAATATTAGTCTTTATGACGTTGTCCAAGCGACTGAAGGGGATATTCATACTTATCCTGATTCAGGCCTAATTGATATTGTTTTTAAAGATTTTCAACCAGTCGCAAAGCAGGGAACATCGGTGGTTAATTCAGTTTTTAGCCGTGCGGATTCGCTGTGGGAAGATTCATTAAAAAAACGGAGTGTTTACCAACTGATTAGCGAGACTTTAGGTGAATCTGAAATTCCGTTGATTAATTGGAATGAGACTGATGAAAAGCGTGAACTATTGATTCAACGATTACTGCATAATCTTCATTAAAATCCAAATTAAAGCTGAAGCCCAGTGGCCTCAGCTTTTTTAGATGAATCTTTGTCAGGTAAAAGAAGATTCGGCATAAAACCGTGCTTAAAAGGACTCCCAAATTAAATGCTGCACACATGTGGTGTAATTTTACAGTTTGTGAAAAGAAGCCAAGCATATAAAGAGTGATTTAGCAAGATTGAAATTGAATTCACAAAATAAATTGCACAAGCTTTTTGCGGTTAGATATGCTATGATAAAAAACGGTTTTTGGTACACATTAGAGTTAGATACGTTTGATAAAACTTGGATCAAAATATAATAGACCTTAAAGAACCGAGGAGGAGACTTTTTGACAGAAAAACGATATGGTGCGGATATTATTTTAGAAAGCCTAATTAATCATGATGTTAAGTACGTATTTGGGATTCCGGGGGCTAAGATCGACCGTTTATTTGATCGCTTGAGTCATAGTAAAAACCCGAAAACGCCACAATTAATCGTTACCCGGCACGAACAGGATGCCGCTTTTATGGCCGCAGGAATTGGCCGGATCACTGGCAAACCAGGCGTGGTCGCAACAACATCTGGACCTGGGGTAAGTAATTTGGCCACAGGGCTGGTAACAGCAACTGCCGAAGGTGATCCAGTATTGGCTATTTCGGGGCAAGTTCAGCGGACTGATTTACTGCGCTTGACGCATCAAAGCATGGCTAATGCAGCTACGATGGCACCAATTACTAAATATAGTGCTGAAGTTCAGGAACCAGAGAATGTTTCTGAGGTTTTAGCCAATGCCTATCGTGAGGCAACTTCGGCTAAGCAAGGTGCTAGTTTTATTAGTGTGCCCCAAGATGTGGTTGATTCTGAGGTTAAAAGTCCAGCAATCATGCCACTACAGGACCCAAAGCTAGGTCCCGCCAGTCCGGCCAATATCACCGTTTTGGCTCGGGAAATCAAAGAAGCGCAGCTACCGGTTTTATTAGTCGGCATGCGTGCTTCTTCGGAAGAAGTGACCCAGGCAATTCGGAATATTTTAGAAGTTTCTGATTTACCAGTTGTTGAAACCTTCCAGGCAGCAGGAATTATTTCTCATGATTTAGAGAAGAATTTCTTTGGTCGGGTAGGATTATTCCGTAATCAACCAGGCGATATGTTGTTGAAACACAGTGATTTAGTCATTGCGGTGGGCTATGATCCAATTGAGTATGAACCGCGAAATTGGAATGCCGAAAGCGATGCCCGAATTATTGTTATTGATGATATGAAGGCACAAATCGACCATAATTATCAGCCTGAACAGGAGCTTGTTGGTGATATTGCCCAGACATTAGAATTCTTATTACCTTATTTAAAGGGGCTCAAGATTAAAGAAACTTCGCAACATTATTTGGAACAATTACACACAAAATTAGAACAGCGTGATTTACCACCAGTTATGCCACCAGAAACAAAATTGGTCCATCCGTTGGCAGTTATTTCGGCCTTACAGAAACGGGTCGATGATTCAATGACGGTCGCGGTTGACGTGGGAAGCCACTATATTTGGATGGCCCGGCATTTTCGTAGTTATGAACCACGTCATTTGTTGTTCAGTAACGGAATGCAGACACTTGGGGTAGCCTTACCGTGGGCGATTTCTGCTGCATTATTGCGGCCAAATACCCAGATCATTTCAGTTTCCGGTGATGGTGGTTTCTTATTTTCTGGTGAAGAATTGGAAACGGCTGTGCGACTTAATTTAAAGATTGTTCAGCTGATTTGGGATGATGGCCACTATGATATGGTTAAATTCCAAGAAGAAATGAAGTACGGCGAGTCCGCTGGAGTTGATTTTGGCGCGGTTGATTTTGTAAAATATGCTGAAAGCTTTGGTGCAACTGGTTTGCGGGTTAACCAATCCGGTGACTTGAACCAGGTTTTGGATCAGGCATTTGCAACGCAAGGTCCGGTGATTGTTGATATTCCAATTGATTACAGTGATAATAAGAATTTAGGTGAGACGATTTTACCTGATCAGTTCTATTAAGATTTAAGCAAAGGAGCAAGAAAATGGCAGTAACAGATAAATCAGTATTGTACCAACATGGCACGTTGAGTTTGTTAGTTCCCGGTCTGTTTGAAGGAACAATGACTATCGGTGAATTGCTGCAACACGGGAATTCCGGTATTGGAACCGTCCAAGATTTTAATGGTGAAATGGTTGTTTTGGATGGCCACGCCTATCAAGTTGTTGAAACAGGTGAGGTGCACGAACTGACGGCCGAACAATCAGTTCCTTTTGCAACGGTGCACTTTGACGACCCTAAAGTAACGACCCACGAGACTAAGTTGACCAAGGCTGATGTTGAGCAAAAATTACTAACGGATTATCCTTACAAGAACGTTTTTTATGCGGTTAAAATCCGAGGAACATTCAGTCACATGTTGACCCGCGTTGTTCAAAAACAGGAAAAGCCGTACCCCAACCTAACTGAGTCAACAAAGACGCAGCCAAAATTCAAGCAAGAAAATGTTGAGGGAACGTTAATCGGTTATTACGCACCAGAATTATTTCAGGGTGTTGCAGTTGCTGGTTACCACGTCCATTTTTTGAGCAATGATCATTCCATTGGCGGGCACGTGCTTGATTACACTCTGGCCGAAGGGGACGTTTCGATTCAGCCATTTGCGTCGTTGCAGCAACACTTCCCGTTAGAAGATCCGGCTTTTTTGAAGGAAGATTTTAATTACGCCGGAATGAGTACGTCAATTAACAAGGCAGAAAAATAAATGGGTCTACACTTTCTGGTATTGGTGAATAACTAATACCGGTTTTTTGTCTGTTTTGAAAATCAGAAAAATAAAAAAG
>NZ_RHNQ01000097.1 GCF_003946275.1 Loigolactobacillus backii | reverse complement strand
CTTTTTTATTTTTCTGATTTTCAAAACAGACAAAAAACCGGTATTAGTTATTCACCAATACCAGAAAGTGTAGACCCTAAAGAAGACAAAGGAAGTGGAATTTCCAAATCAGATGTTTTAGCGTTGCAAAAACGTTTGAAACAGCTAGAAAGTGAGAATGACATCTTAAAAAAAGCCTTAACCATATTCGCCAAAAAGTAAACCCAGATGACTGGCAGACAGCCGTTGATATTAATTTGAAGCACCATAGTATCAAAGAAACCTGTAAAGTACTCTCAGTTCCACGCTCAACTTACTATGAACATCAGCAGAATCATGTATCGCCACAAGCCAAGCGTCGTAAGACACTTAGCCAGTCGATTAAACGCATTTACTTTAATTCTAGACGTATCTACGGGGCACCTAAAATTCTAAAAGCGTTACAAAAAGAAGGTAAGACTGCCAGTATTAAGCTAGTTCAACGATTAATGCGCCAAATGGGGTTAAAATCAATCACGCGCAAGAAGTGGCATTATCAACAAACTAATGATATTGATACGACTGATTATTCAAATATACTCGCGCAAGATTTTCGTACAACCAGTCCAAATCAAAAGTGGTGTGCAGACATAACTTATATTCACACCAAAGCCAATGGCTGGTGTTATTTATCAAGCATTCAGGATTTATATTCACGTAAAATCATTGCCCATAAAATCAGCCGTCATATGACTGCTGATCTTGTGATCAGCACTTTTCAACAAGCCTTTGAAACTAGAAAGACGACTAATAACTTAATTGTGCATACCGATCTGGGTAGCCAGTACCGCAGTGCTGGCTTTGAACAGATCTTAGCGCAACACCATATTCGCCATTCTTATAGCAAGCGTGGCTGTCCCTATGACAATTCATGTTTGGAATCATTTCACGCCAGTTTGAAAAAAGAAGAGGTTTACCAACACCATTATCAGGATTTTGAAGAAGCAAATGCTGCAATATTCAGCTACATTGAGAGCTTTTATAACAGTGCTCGAATTCACAGTAGCATTGATTATTTAACTCCAAATGAAAAGGAAAAATTAGTCGCTTAAATTATACATAAAATGTGTCCAGATTCTTGACCTAAATCCAAAGGATGTTAAATCAATAAGGTTAAACCCCATTATTAGGCATAATTCTAAAGTTTATGAGTTTTAGAAGGATGTTAAATCAATAAGGTTAAACCCCAAGTTTAACCATGAAAGTATTTCTGATGAGTTTTAGAAGGATGTTAAATGGCCACTAGGGTATACCCTATTGGTCTTTTTTATTTCTGTGCTATACTAGGCATTGCAAGTGTTCATTAGAACTGTCCAAAAGGAGAATTGGAAATGGCTAAAATCGGTTATGCGCGTGTGAGTTCCAAGGAGCAACATTTAGATCGACAGTTAGCGGCTTTAAAAGACGTTGATAAATTATTTACGGATAAATTAAGTGGGGCTAACACTAATCGGCCAGAACTGAAAAAAATGCTGGCCTATATTCGTGAGGGTGATATTGTAATGGTCACTGAATTAGATCGCTTAGGCAGAAACAACCAGGATTTGACTAAGATCATGAACTCCATTCAAAATAAGGGTGCCACCCTAGATGTGTTGAATTTACCGTCCATGACTGGAATTACTGACCCTAATTTGCGTCAACTTATGACTAACCTCATCATTGAATTGTATAAGTACCAGGCGGAAAGTGAACGTCAGCGGATCATCGAACGTCAGCAGCAAGGGATTGCCTTAGCTAAGCAGCAGGGTAAATATCATGGGCGCAAACCCCAATACACCCAAGACGATCCCCGCTTGCAACATGCTTTTAAGCTTTATCGAGCAGGCATGAGTGACATTGATGTGTCCCGAAATACAGGTATTAAACGGACGACCTTTATTCGATACCGTGTGAAATACGGTATTAAAAGAAAATAGGGCCCCCCTTTTGGTTAGCACATGTTAACTGAAAGGGTCCCTATTTTCTTTACTTAATAAGTCTAATTAAATTAGTAAGTTTACTCAGGCCTTTTCTGGGTGTAAATAGTTAATTGAGATTCCAGCAATGACAATGATGGCTACTACGAACAAAGCCAAATACCAAGTTACTTGAATCCCCAGGGGAAGATTAGGCGCAGTTAAATTAATCAAGGTTGATCCTATAGCCGTACCATTTGCAATGGCAATATTTTGAATCATTCGTTGTAGTGAACCGATTGTGCCTTGATTGCTGGTGGAACCCGATTGCATGATAGTGGAAATATTAGCTGGCTGAAAATAGCCACCACCGATTCCGAATAAGAATAGGCAACCGTTTACGCTAATTGGCAGCCATTGAACACCAACTAAAAGCAAGCCAACGAAAGCTAGCACAATAATCATAATCCACTATCTTCTTTCATCACTGTCACTAAAGAAGAAAAAACACGTGTAATTAAGATCAATGATATTGTCTATGCGGTCATTAATCATGGGTGAATTAACTATTACAACTACTCAAGGAAAGTTCATCGCACATGAGACTTTGAATTGGCTAAAAAGCCATCTGGATTCACAACGTTTTATTCAAGTTGCTTTTCTTAGTGTTTAGGCTTACTATTTTGCAGTGCTATATTTCAATAATTAGCGTTGGGGGCAAGCAAATATGAATAAGCAACTAGAACGTGTTTCTTTTGCGGGGGCACTTGTTACTTTAGGAATTGTGTACGGTGATATTGGCACTTCACCATTGTATGTTATGAATGCATTGATTGGTGACGCCGGTAAAATGGGAAATATTTCTCCCAATTACGTGATTGGATCGATCTCGTTGATTTTTTGGACATTAATGATCATTACAACGTTGAAGTATGTTGTAATCGCAATGCAAGCCGATAATAAGCGTGAGGGCGGAATTTTTGCTTTATATGCATTGGTTCGAAAAAATTCAAAATGGTTAATTTGGCCAGCCTTGATTGGTGGGGCGGCCATTTTGGCCGATGGAACATTAACTCCTGCAGTAACTGTGACTTCAGCCATTGAGGGATTAAAAAAACAACACCTTGGCCCTGTGGTGTTTAGTAATTCTCAACATAACGTCTTGATTATCACAACAGTTGTTCTACTCGTATTATTTATGATTCAACGTTTTGGAACAGGTGTGATTGGGAAATCCTTTGGACCAGTGATGATTTTATGGTTTGGCTTTTTGGCTGTCTTTGGAATCGTTAATCTAATCAATTATCCAATGATATTGAAGGCTATTTCTCCTTATTATGCAATTAGGGTACTATTCAGTCCAGTTAACAAAGTGGGAATCTTTATACTTGGAAGTATCTTTTTGGCAACCACAGGAGCAGAGGCTTTATATTCCGATATGGGTCACGTTGGCAAGCAGAATATTTATGTAACATGGCCACTAGTATATAGTACCCTATTTTTAAATTACTTAGGTCAGGGTGCTTGGATAATTAGACATGCAGGTGATACTGCTTACAGGAACTTATCGAACTTAAATCCCTTTTATGAAATGCTCCCCGGAACTTGGCGCCTAGTTGGCATTTTGCTAGCCACACTCGCTGCAATTATTGCCTCTCAAGCGTTGATTACGGGTTCTTACACTTTAGTCGATGAAGCAATTGGCTTAAAATTTTTACCTAGAATGGTTATTAGACATCCAAGTAATATAAAAAATCAAATTTATATTGCAACTGTTAACTGGATACTATGTATAATAACAATTAGTGTAGTCTGGTTCTTTGGTAGTTCAAAAAAAATGGAGGCCGCGTATGGTTTAGCGATCACTATTACCATGCTTATGACTACTGTGCTTTTGCATGAATTCTTAAAGAAACACCTGGCTAAGGGAACAGCACTTATAATTGCCTTGTTTTTTGGTTTTATTGAGTTAATCTTTCTAATTTCAAGTTTGGTTAAGTTTATTCATGGCGGTTATGTTACGTTAACAATCATGTTGGGCATTCTTTATATTATGTGGCTTTGGTACTTTGGAAATAAACGAAGAGAACATTATGAGAAAGAAAGCGAGTATGTTTCACTTCTTGACTATCGTGATCAACTCTCTAAATTAAGCGCAGACAATACAGTACCTTTGTTCACGACTAACTTAGTGTATATGACTAAAATTAAGGGTGATTACCAAATTAGGCGTAGTACCATGTATTCTATTCTCGACAGTCAACCTAAAAGAGCTAAAGTTTATTGGTTTGTTACAGTCAATGAAACCAATGCACCTTATGAAAGTAATTATACAGTTGATTTACTTGAGACGCATAATGTTGTTAACGTTCAACTTTACTTAGGGTTTAGGAAATCTCAATCCGTTAGTGTCTATTTACATCAAATTGTAAATCATCTAGTGGAACAAGGTATTTTAGAACCACAAATACCCACGTATTCAACAGAGCGACAACGGAAAGTCGGCAACTTTAAGTTTGTTATTATAAAGGAACAACCAGCAGATTTAATTGTCAATGATAAGTTAAGCTCGTTAGATAGAAGATTGATTGGCGGGCGCATCTATTTGCAGAAAATTACGGCCTCACCTATTTCATGGTATGGTTTGGAGTTTAGCAATGTCATAGAAGAAAGTTCTCCGTTATTTATTACTCAAAATCAGGATCAATACTTAATCCAAAAGAAAATTTATCATCGAGGCAGATTAAGTAAGACTGAAAAATGAGTATGCAGTAGTTTAAGTGCAACAACTAAGTTAGAAAAATTATATTTAGTTTTAATTAATGGTCTGATCTCAGTACTTTACTGAGATCAGACCTTTTTTATTCATCGAAATGCGTTTAGTGTTTTACTATAACACGTATTTAGAAGCAACTTGTTTAGATCTCTCGGTTTGTAAAATTAAGTTAATATTCCTTTATCTTACTTGCTATATTGTCCTTACTGCCTTGGATGTAAGCTGATTCCTGAGACAACTTTTAAGAGAGGGTATAATGAATAAATCGTCTCTCAAAAGGAAGGAATTTTTACATGCCAACTCGTTACGACAAAGAATTCAAACAAAACATTATCAACCTATATA
>NZ_RHNQ01000096.1 GCF_003946275.1 Loigolactobacillus backii | reverse complement strand
CTTTTTTATTTTTCTGATTTTCAAAACAGACAAAAAACCGGTATTAGTTATTCACCAATACCAGAAAGTGTAGACCCACAACTAAAAGGGGCTAGGGTTTTAAAGTGCTTGTTGCCCTGGAAATAAGTCGTTAGTTCTGTCAATTTGGCAATGAGCCTAGGGCAGTTCTTTAAGCGGATAAATTAAGTATTTGCGAACGTTCAAGTGATTCGTCTTGGTCGTTAGAACTAAGCTAGCACCTAAACGACTGGGACTAAATAACCAATTCTTTCGTTCCATTACGGCCAGCTTGATCTGGTGGTTATTTAAAGCAATTAATGGATCGCCTAAGAAACGTTTGAACGGTATTACCATAACCAAGTGGGACGTGATGAATTATTGCTTTGATGGTAAAATTATTTAATAACTGCCGTAATTGTTCTAGACTTAATGCTGTACTTTTTGGCAATTGCATAACCACTATAAGTGATCATTTTTGAATCGTTTGGATAATAAAATAAAGCCAGCGCATTCTCAACCTAAGCCTTTAAAGTGGTCTAAGTGATCGCCGTAAAATAAAAATAATGCTGGCGTGAATGGATCTAACCTATTATTTCTGAATTTAGTGATACAGAAATAATTTTTTCCGACATAAAGGTCCGCTAATATTCTTGCTAGAATTAGCATACCAAGAATTTAGGGAGCCGCATAGACAGGTTGTTATTTTCTGCTTACGCCTTAAACGCCAATAAATGAACAGTCACCAAAAAAGTAAGCAATAAATTAAACGCAATAAAATAATATTAGGGGAAATTCGATGGCAAAAAAGACGCAGTTTAAACTATGTAGGGCTAAAAAGAACAGACTAGTTGGTTGTATTTTAGTTGGTGGCATCATGTCATTATTAATGGCCGTTAGTGCAACTGCCGCGCCCAAGTCAACGGTTAGCGCCGCACAAATAAATGGCCAAGGTCGCGTTGAGGCGAAGTTAAGTGGTGCCGCCAGTGAAATTGTGGGGCCACACAATTTAGCAAAACAGCCGACAAGGTCCGCCCCAATTTCATCAATAAAATGGGACCCAAAGGAGTTAGTGGTTGGTCCCGATACAATTGACGCCACTAGCTATTCAATGCGAGCTGCATCAGGTAAAACAACCCAATCTAGAACGACCACTTATCATTCAGTTGCCTTTTTACCGCAATACGGCACTTACACGAGTACCCAGACGAATACCAATTATGTTTTTGGTAAAGTTGGCCAACAAAGCTCACTGCAAGGGGTCCAGACAACGACTGATGGAACTTTTTACGCACTTTATAACGAAGATGACGGCAGTAAAACGGTGCAGAATCATTTCTTTATTATGGCAATCAAACCTGAATTAATGCACGATTTAGCCAGTAATCCAAATTATTTAGTGGGGACAAATGGGCAATTGACGACTAATTTTGCGACGCAGGCGAGTTTGGGTAACATCAGTTTTAGTGCGCCTTTTTTAAGCTTTGGTCACGGCCAAGGATTTTCCAGCAACGGCAAGCAACTTTACTTTTTAGACACAAATAAGACTAGTAATGATCGACTTAAAATTTATCAAATTGATCCCACCAAGCAGTTTAAACAGACCTTGCTGGCCGCTACCCGAACTTGGTACCCGGCCAATTTAGTTAACCGGGCCAACCGGTTAGATGTTGAAAATATGGCCTTCACTGGGCCGCACACTTTTTATTATGTGCGCACAAATCCTGATGGGGTGCACCCTGATTCAATGAAGGGGACGGCAGATACAGCACCGGCTTTGACCTTATTTAAAGGTAAGCTTAAGGCCGGCAGATTGACTTTGCACAGTTACACTCAAGGTCTACCGGCGCCAACAGTTTGTGGCAGTCGAAACGTTCAGTTACAGGGGATGAGCTACGATAAGGCCAACGATACACTAAACATTAGTTACAACGGCGTGGTTCAGAGTTTTAATTTGACTAACTACTTAGCTTACAATAATAAAACTGGCGCTAAGCAGAAATTCAGTTATGACTTTATGCAGTTAAATGGCGCTGGTCAGAAGCGAGAAACCGAGAGCACCACTTATCTAAACGGCAAGCAGTACCTACTTGAAGGCCAGAATATTGAAATTTTAACCAAAGAGTGACTAAAGGGGCGTTTAGGGTCCATTTTTGGCGGCTTTAGGTCGTGTTTGGGAAATACCTTTATTAGTATTTACCGATCTCATTTAGTGAAAACGTGTTTGAAAAGGAGTGCACCAAAAGTCGGTTTTGGGTTCACTGCGTAACGTAAGCTAATTCAATAACCGTACTATGGTTATTGAATTAGCTGTAGTTAGGCACGTAAACCCAGACTTTTGGCGCACGTTCTGGAGTAATATTCGGAAACAATAAGAGGCTAGGGCTTTTTGTCCCAGCTCCTGAACCCGCTCTAGCCCAATTACAAGAATCGCTACAGCGAGTAAGGATCAATTTTCTAATATTTCAAAAAAATGGGTCAATTTTTCACGCTGAAAGTGCTATCCTATAGGAGTACCATAATTAATTTAAGGGTCGAGGGGATATCTATGGAGTCAGAACGAAAAGTACATTTTAAGCTTTACAAGGCAGGTAAGAAGTGGCTTGCTGCCGGTATTATCATGGGAGGAATTGGTCTAGCAACGACCGTTTCGGCTAATGCCGCAACAACGCCAGCAACCGACGCAACAGCTGTAACATCGGCTGCACCAACGTCAACTGCACCAGCATCTACCGCTACTTCTGTTGCACCATCATCAGCGGCCAGCCAGGCAGCAACAACGCCAAAGGCAGCAGCTAACTCAGCAACAGCAATACCAGTTTCTTCGGCCGCAGGAACGCCGACGGCAACTAGTGGCACAGCAACAAGTAGTACGGCTGCAGCAAGTAGTGTTGCCGTGAAACCAGCTGCGATGGCAGTTCAACCACGTGCAGCTACAACAAACCAGACGTCAGATGTTCAGGCAACACCTGCTGGTACACCAGTTGCGCCGGCTACAACTGCGCCAGTGCAGTCTAATGAATATAAGGGCCAGGCTCATTTAAATACGGATACTGACGGTGAGACCATTAATGGTACGGTCTATAACAATGCAGTTAAGGGTGGCACAGAGAGTTACAAAACATATACTTATATGCCACAATTTGGTTCTTTTACCAATAATGGAACTACCTATAATTTAAAAGATGGATCTTCAATGCAAAGTGTGATGCTAACTAAAAACGGTTCGTTATATGCTTTGTATAATGATGGCCAAAATAATTTATTTGTAATGGGAATGGATAAGACTGCGCAAGCACAGGCTGTTTCTAATAACCAAGTTATCTATCAAGGTTTTGCATATGCTGATGGTGGTACTGCTAATTCTACAAGCGCTGCTTATGGAAAGAGTTTTCAGACTTTGGTGAATGCAGGTCACGTTACGTTTAGTTCAATTATCAAGAATGGTGGACATGGGCAGAGTTTCAGCACAGATGGAACTAAGTTATACTTATTGTCAAGTTCTAATACGAATGGTAATGGAGCTGCAACAATTTATGCAATTGATCCAAGCAAAAATTTAGCTGTTACAACATTGGCAAAATCAGGTGTTTGGTATCCGTATAGTGGAACCAATGCTAGCGATGCCCTTTACTTGTTTGATTTGGCATTTCAAAATGATCATACATTCTATTTTGCTCGAACAATGAACACTGGTAATGTAGTTGCCAAAGCACCTACTCTGGCTTTATTTAAGGGAACTATTGACAATGGAAAGATTAGTTTACAACAATTTCAACAAGTTATCCCAGCTGTAACTAATGCTAAGAAAAATATTGCACTGCAGAACCTTAGTTATGATCCAACAACTGACACTATGTATGCAATTTATAACGGGGTTATCGAGAGCTTTAATTTAACTAGCTTCATTAATAATCCGGCTAAGGTACAGTATAAATTTGTTCAATTGAGTGGAAATGCACAGAATCGTGAAACGGAAAGTATTACGTTCATGAATGGTTATAGTTACATTCTTGAAGGTCAAGAAAACGAAATCTTAACCAACAAGCCAGCCGATTCAACAACGACACCTTCTAAACCAACAAATCCAACTAATCCAGCACAAAAAGATGGTTGGAGTGGCGCTAGTTATTACCAAAATGGTAGTAAATTAACTGGTTTCCAAACAATTGCTGGTCAAAACTATTTGTTTGACCAAAGTGGTTCTGCTAAAACTGGTGTTCAAAAAGTAAATAACACTTACTATGATTTCGGCAGTAACTATGCGGCAATCAAGAACTCTTACGCTAAGTCACAGTGGGGCGACTGGTACCTCTTTGGTAGTAATGGTAAGATCCAAACGGGCGTCCAAAAGTGGGCTGGCACGTATTATTATTTCGATCCCCACACTTATTTGAAACGCACCAACGCTTACTTACAATCACAATGGGGCGATTGGTACTTGTTTGGTAGCACTGGTAAGATTCAAACTGGCTTGCAAAAGTGGGCTGGTACTTACTATTACTTCGATGCAACTACTTATTTAAAGCGCACCAATGCCTACGTTAAATCTGCTTGGGGTGATTGGTACATGTTCGGTAGCAACGGTCGGATCGTGACTGGCTGGTACCGTTACATGGGTCATTTATACTACTTCATGCCTGGTACTTACTTAAAAGCAACCGGCTATTTCTACGTTAACGGCCAGAAACATTACGCTAACGCTGCCGGAATCGTTCTTTGGTAAAATGATTTAAGGTCAATATATTTAAATAAATACACTAGAATAACTGTTAGCAGTCACTCTAGTGTATTTATTTTGGTAAAAATATTTTATATCACTCATTCTTTGTTGGATAATATTGTGCTTTTTTACGATGATGGAACATTATTCTGATTATTAATAGTAACCAGGAAATTAGGCAAATTATTGATAAAATGTGGAACAATGAACCGGCTTTATAATTAAGAATCAAGGTATTAGCTCCTGGTTTGGAATTTATGATGAGAGCACCAATTGCTGTAGTTTTAAAGTTCTTAGATAATGAATTACCGTTTAGCCGTAAACATGTATGCTTATATTTAATTACTGAAAGTTGGATGTCATGATTGGAATTATTATGATTAAACCAGCTCAATTTTAAATCACCATTTTTGGTTACGGTTTTATGAATATTGGTTTTATTGTTAATGATTTGTTGTGAATATTGATAGTAGGGATTTAGTTGCTCAAAAGTAATTGATTTGGGTTGGTTTACTATTGGTAAATAATCGGATGTTGGTTTTTCAACCATTTTTAATCCATTTACCAAATCATTATGTTTTTGAAAACTAGTTCTAACTATATTAGGATCTTTTGAATGAACTTGTGTATTGCTTTGGACAGCCACTACTTGATTGCCGTGCCAAATATTAGAGACTGTAAAATAGTTTGTGTAAGGATGAATGATTCCTTAAATTAATTTTCAAAAACATTAGAAAAAGGAGTTCCT
>NZ_RHNQ01000095.1 GCF_003946275.1 Loigolactobacillus backii | reverse complement strand
ATGAGTAAACAAAAAGCACATTCACCGAAGTGAATGTGCCGTTCAAAATCTCCACCAATACGATTTGACAGAGACCCTAAAAAACAGGCATTCCCACAAAAGGAGAATGCCTGTTATCATACAATTATTAGCCTAACTTCTTCTTACTAACCACGTTCAACTTATCGTCCAAGTCATAAACAACTGGTTCGCCAGTTGCCATTTCAACGTCCATGATGTCAGCATCAGAGATGTTTTCAATGTACTTCGTTAAGGCGCGTAGTGAGTTACCATGAGCGGCGATGATGACGTTTTTGCCGTCTAATAATTTAGGCGCAATTTCGTCTTCCCAAAATGGGATAACACGTTCCAAAGTAACCTTCAAGTTCTCGCCACCAGGAATAGCGCGCGGGTCTAAGTCAGCATAACGACGATCTTGTGCTGCAGAGCCTTCGTCACTAGCATCCAACAATGGCGGTAAAGTATCGTACGAACGACGCCAAATGTGGACTTGTTCGTCACCGTATTTTTCAGCAGTTTCTTTTTTGTTTAAGCCTTGTAAAGCGCCGTAATGACGTTCATTTAAGCGCCATGTCTTCATTTCTGGGATCCATAATTGGCCAGCGCCCTCTAATGCGTAATGTAAAGTCTTGATGGCACGCGTTAATACTGACGTGTAAGCCTGATCAAATTCGATACCTTCTTTTTTCAAAAGGGCACCGGCATTTTGTGCTTGGCGTACGCCTTCTTCACTTAGATCAACATCGACCCAACCAGTAAATTGGTTAGATAAATTCCATTCACTTTGACCGTGACGGATAAAGACTAATTTTGCCATTTATTAATAACCTCACTTTTATTTATTATTCTAGTTTATTGTACACTTTCACGAAAAAAAAGCATAGCCTTTAGCCACTTTTTCCGCTATATTTCAGAAAACAATTTTGTATTCTGAAACCAAATCATCTAAAATAAGGACATTCAAACTAACGCTAGGATTCACTCATTTTGCGGCAGAGCTCAGTTTAAAAGTATTCTATTTGCGACTTATTAATGATGGACTAATGCCTCAAAAATGAGTCTTGATAAAAACGCCAAAAAATAAATAACGACCACGACAAGGTTTATTTTTGACGTGATCGAAACTTAATTCGTTATCATTAGGAGGAAATAATTTTGCGTAGAGTTGTTTTTGGTATTTGGTTTCTCAGCATGTTTTACTTTATAATTTACGCTTTTATGCCTGGCTACAAGGCGCTGGTCAATCAAAGTGGTGCCCTATCAATTTTGCACGCCATCATGGGAATTATTTTAATGGGTGGGCTTTTTATTTACGTTGTTACTGGGCTTCACCACTTCTTCACGCGTTAAACAATACTGGTGTGATCTGCTTGTAATTTGGTCAGACCGGCAACAATGTTAGCCACTGCCTTATGAACTAATTTAGGGTTAGTTGCTAAATTTAGCCGGACGAAGCCTTCATCTCGTTTGCCAAACCACTGGCCATAATCGACGGCCAAATGGCAATCTTCTTGAATGAACTCCTTGGTTAATCCAGCAGGAACAACCTGGCGCAAATCAAGCCACGTGAGGTAAGTCCCTTCTAGATCAGCGATTTTAATCCCCGGTACCTTGGTCGTTAGTTCACGCCGCAGATACGTATAATTATCCCGGACAATCTGCAGAATCTGATCTAACCATTTATCGCCGTAAGTATAGGCTGCTTCAGCGGCAACTTGGCCCAACACGCTAATCTCCGTTTCGTTAAAACGTTTCTTGCCAGCATCGTAACGTTGGCGAATTTTAGGATTAGGAATGATCACGTGGGAATTCAATAAACAGGCAACGTTGAAAGTCTTCGATGGCGCCGTGACGACGATTAAATTATTCTGAAAAGCACCTTTGGCAACGGACAAGGCAGAAACAAATTTTTTGGTACCAACTTCAATGTCTTGGTGAATTTCATCAGAAACAACCAGAACATTATGTCGTTTGCAAATTTCCAAAATCTGCTGTAATTCATCCGCGCTCCAAATCCGGCCAACCGGATTGTGTGGCGAACACTGAATGAATAATTTGACGTTTTCGGTCACAATTTTGCGTTCAACGTCAGCAAAATCAATTTCGTAGTGGCCATCCTGATCAACTAACTCCGAAGTAACTAGCTTGCGGTGATTGTCCAAAACGGCATTATGAAATGGATAATAAACCGGCGTTAAAATAAGAACAGCGTCATCTGGCTGAGTGAAGGTATTGACAATACCATACAAGGAATTGACGACGCCATTATCAAAACGTAGCCAGTCCTTCTGCAAATCAATATTGTGGCGCCGTTTTTGCCAGGAAAAATAAGCATCATAGTATGAATCAGGTGTAAATGAATAACCATAAACGCCGTGAGCAACTCGTTTCGTAAGCGCCGCTGTCACCTGTTCAGGAACCTTGAACTCCATGTCAGCTACCCACATTGCAAGCAAATCAGGATCACCGTAGCGCTCATTTAGAGCATCCCACTTCAATGAATTTGTTCCACTACGATCTACTGCATACTTTTTTATAAATGCTTCTGTATCTGCCATTTATCTCATTCCCTTTCAATTTTCAAACCACTAAAAAAGCTTTCATCCTGATCAATTATGATCTTCAGGACGAAAGCTTTTTGATTTCGTGGTACCACCTAAATTTGCTCTAACTTCACAGTTACAGCCTTGTGGACATGGGGTCGATTGAAAAAGTGCTTAGGCCTTTCAATCACTCCCATGCCCAGCACGATATCGTGTGCAACCCGGTTATTCAGCCTTGCGACCCAGTAACAACTCAGAGCTCATCTTCGTAACAAATTCCCACTTTTTCACATTACCAAAAGTTTTCTGTCTGGCTAATCGTTACTACTCTTCTCTTCAGCGTCTCTCATCTGTTTCTAATTTAAGATCACTATACGGCGAAATCAAATTAATGTCAAACGTGTTTCCCCTTTTCAGGTGGATTCTCTTCCGCAATTGTTTGCGTATTTTCACTAATTGATTTCACACCTAAAATATCAAGTAAGAACGTAAAAATCGGAATGCCAACAATCAGGCCCCACGTTCCAAACACCCATTCACCAATCATTAGGACAACAAACGTATAAAATACGGGTAATTTGGTCCGACTCGACATAAATTGCGGATTTAAGACGTACGTTTCCAACATGTGCACGACAAGAATCATGATTAAAATGTAGGCAACGTCGCGAATGCCCCCAACTGAATAGCCAATGAGCGATAGCGGAACACACGAGATAATGACGCCGGCAACTGGCACCATGCTCAACAAGAAGACCATGATTGCTAAACTTGGTAGCTGCGGCATTTTCATTATCGCCAAAATAATTGTGGTAATGATCGTATTGATGAGGGCAATAAAGACTTGCGCCTCAATGACAACACCAAATGTATTCACAAATTTCTTAGCAAAAAAGTAAATATCATTAAAGAACCAGGCGTAATGGCTCTTTAAAAACAACCGGGAAAAACTATACATTCGATCACGATCAACGGTAAAGAAGAAACTCAAAACTAACGATAACAGGAAGGTTGCACCCATCGAACCAACACTCGTTATATAGCTTAAGGCAACGGTCACGCCACCTTTAAATTGGTTAACAAGATCTGAACGTTTAATGTAAGTATTTACCCAACGCAAAACCTGATTAGTATCGTGATCTGGATTCTGATAAAATTTATAAACTGAATTGACCATCTTAATTGCTTGATTCGCAATCACCGGTAAATAATTGGTCACCGCCAAGTACAGCAAGTAAATGACCAGTAAATAAATGACCACCACAATGACGGCCGAGGGCACCTTAACAAACCGCCGCACAAATTTAACCAGTTGCAAAACGAGAAACGTAAAAATAAAGGTTAACAGGATGACACTGAGCATCCCCCGCGCCAAGTACAGCACAAAAATAATTAGTGCCAATACCGTTACCCGCCGCAATTCGGTATTTTTGAGAAATCTATTCCAAACAGACAAACAACCACATCCATTCTCTTTTATTCCATTACAGTAATCATTGTACCTAACTTGATTGAGAAAATACGGCAAAACCTAAGAAATGTGAGAAATTTTTCTCGATTAATCGTAACAACAAAATTACTGGCGCTTTTATACTGCAATCTGGCTTAGTCGACTGCCAACAATAATCCGCAAGTGTGACATAAAGAACTTGAACACTACTGGCAAATATTCGCCATTTTAATTAACGACACCGATAATAATTGTGACGCTGGCAAAAAATTCAAATGCTTTTGAGACCCACTCTAATTCATGTTAGAATAAGCGTAGAAAATTTTCAGAAAACAAAAGGAGCCTATCATATCATGGCAAAATTATCCGCTGCAACACTGTTTGACCCAAACGCCGTTTTTATTTCCCAGCAAACCAGTCAACAGGCCGTTTTTCAAGAAGTATCTCAAAAATTAGCCACCTTAGGCTACGTAAAGCCAGGTTTTCTGGCCAACATTACTGAGCGCGAGCAAAAGGCCCCAACTGGCGTTGACCTATCTGTTATCGTCCAAGACTACCCGGCAATTGCAATTCCCCACACTAAACATGGTGAATTTGTTACTACCGAAAAGATTGTGCCCGTGAAGTTAACGACACCAATTGCCTTTGGAAATATGACAAACGCAAAGGCGGCGCTTCCCGTTTCGTTTCTTTTCATTATTTTAAACGATGATCATGAAGGCCAGGCCAATCTTCTGGCCGATTTGATGAACTTCTTCACTTCATTGGATCGGCAAAATTTGTTGTCATTCTTTAAGAGTGATGATCCAAAAACAATTTACGACTTCTTAATTAAAAATTTCAAAGTAACGATTGCTCACGACTAAGGAGTGTTCGAAATGGCGCCTAGAGAGTATCTGGAAAAGCGCTTAGATTCTGACATTACCCTACTAGCGACGCTGATCGAATTACCGGTTAAATTTTTTAGACACCCCTTGCCTTTTTGTAGGTTATTTTAACGGTTCGCGCTAAAATAAAATTAACTTAATTTAAGAGGTGGGTCCAATGACCAAAATAAAAGTTATCGTCACTGGCCACGGCCACTATGCTAGCGGTATGCGCGACGCAATTGAAATGATTGTTGGAAATCCGCGCCACATGACTTTCATAGATTTTAGTTCTGATGATTCAGAGGATGATTTGCGTGAACGTTTTATCCAGGAAGTTAACACTGCTGGCGGTAAAGACATAGTGTTCTTAACTGATTTACTCGGTGGCACGCCATTTTACGTTGCCGCAGTGCTAACTCAAACTAACAGTCACATCAGCATTGTCGCTGGCGGCAATCTGGCCTCATTATTAGAAACTTTATTTAAGGATTATCCCTCTGGTCGCGCCTACGCTGAAGATATTGTTCACATCACGAAAAACGCGGCCTCGGTTTTACCACAATAAAATGCTTAAAGAATTATGCCAGGAGTGGGCCGAAAGTCGCCTTTGGATTCACTGCGTAACGTAAGCTAATCCAGACTTTTAGCGCACGTTCTAGAGTAATGTTCAGAAAAAAACGGGTCTACACTTTCTGGTATTGGTGAATAACTAATACCGGTTTTTTGTCTGTTTTGAAAATCAGAAAAATAAAAAAG
>NZ_RHNQ01000094.1 GCF_003946275.1 Loigolactobacillus backii | reverse complement strand
AATTGAGAAACCAAGTGATACTTCTAAAATCTAAGACAGGTGAAAGATCATGAAAAAGGATATTTTAAATTATTTCCTATTTTGACTGATTTTTAATAATCCTCAATTGTCAAATCAAGTGCAACACTAAGAATCTATTCTTAGAAGTGGTCTAGTTGCTAAGCTAGTTCAGGCATTAGATCGGCTGGGCAGCGATAGTTCAATGACCGCCGTAGCCGGTTGTTTAAGGTATCTTGAGCCAGCTGAATGTCAATGAGTGAGGCCGAAGCCAAGGATCTGCCCTTCGGGAAGAACTCGCGCAAAAGGCCGTTAGTGTTCTCATTGGTTCCACGTTCCCATGGTGAATAAGGATGGGCAAAGTAGATGTCAGTTCCCTTGACTTGACTCAAGCTTGAGAACTCAGCACCATTATCAAAAGTAATGGTTTTAAAGTGCTCGGTTCCATAGTCATATAAGGTATTCTGGAGGGCTTTCAAGCAAGTGTCGGCATGATAATTGGGAAGTTTAACGATGATCTCTAAGCGACTAACACGTTCAGTCAAAGTCATTAATGCTGGCTCAGATTCAACCCGTTTGCCTTTGACCAAGTCACCTTCCCAGTGTCCAAGCTCTTGACGCGCTTGAACCATGGCGGGACGCTCTTCGATTGAATGGCCCAGATTTTTCTTATTGATTCGATGATGCTTTGCCCCGGGGCATTTAATCCGGCGACGTAGTTTAGCTGGTAGGTCTGAATTGCGGATAGCTAAACGCTGGTCATCAATATACCGGTACACCGTCGGTGTTGAGGGGCAGACAAGCCTTGGGTGATCAGTCTTGAATTGGTGGACAAAAGTATCCACACTATGCATCCTGGGACGCGCTTTTAAAGCTGTCACCAAAGCATTACAGAAGGTTTGACAATGATCAAAGAGTCCACGATAACAGCTATTTAGTCGGTGCTTACGATAAATTGCTTCACCAGTTTCTGCCAGATATGACTGTTCAAAGATATGAGTACTAGCGTTAATCTGTGTCGTTGTCCCACGTTTTAATTCACGTGAAATCGTGCTGGGATTACGATGAAGGGCCTGGGCAATCCGGCGGATAGACCAATCTAAGTCCCTTAGGGATTCAATTCGACCACGTTCAGCTAAATTGAGTTGGTGATACTGATTAGATATGATATTCTTAATTCGGGTCATGAAGATACCTCTTTCTTGTTTGTGGTGAATTAAGAATAGGTCTTCATGGCCTTTTTGACTAGTCTGAATAAAGAACTGGTCTAGTAGAGCAGGTGTTGCACTTCAATTTTAAATCGAGGAAGTTATAATTAAATACAAAAAAGCCGAGAAATCAATTCTGACTTCTCGGCTTTTTTGATACGAACTATTTCAAAATATTCATTAACTGGGTATATTGTGCATCCATCCAACTGACGTAAGTCTTATTAGCTGGCAATGTTTCAGTGACCGGTAATACCGGTACCTTGTTCTGCTTAGCTAAGGCGACCAGATTATTGACAGTCTTGCTGTCAACCTGCTTGTTGAAAACGAAGAAGGCGATCTTGTGGTTCTTGATGCCGTTTTGCATCGTTCGAATTGTCTGTGGTGATGGATCGACACCTTTTTCAGTGTCATTTTCGAACTGGGGGTCGCCAACCTTAAAACCGGTTGCTTCAAGGGCGTAGTCAAATACCGGCTCACTAACATAGACTTCTTTGTTCTTCTTCGTTGCAGCCAGTTGCTTCAACTGAGCGATTTTATCATTGACCGGCTTCAATGAAGCGATGTATTTCTTGGCATTCTTCTTAAAGTAGGCCTTGTTCTTTGGCTGCAGTTTACCAAGCTTTGTCGCAATGGTATTGGCTAACTTAGGCATGGTTGCCGGGTTATACCACAGATGTGGATTGTCGCCGTTCTGCTTGCCCATCAAGTCTTCACCGACTTTGATATAGTCAACCTTGCTGCTATCCTTAACCAAATTATTCATCCAGCCATCGTAGCCAATCCCGTTGGCGATGACAATCTTTGAGCCAACCGTTTCCTTAGCCACCTTTGTCGATGCCTGGTAATCGTGAGGATCCACGTTGGGGTTGGTAATGATGGAAGTCACGTCCCCCTTACTGCCGACAACTGCCTTTGCGACCTCGCCATAAAAATCAGTCGTAGCGGTAATCTTAATTTTGCCGTTGCTGGCTGAGTTGCTTGCACAGCCGGTTAAACCAATCCCTAAAGCAACCGCTGCAATGACTAGCAGTACTGCCTTGAAGCCCGAAAATTTATGTAACACGAGATATCCTCTCCCTTGCAAATAGTAACGATTACTCTTTAGATAATAATCTAAAAGATTCCACCTGTAAAGGTTTTTTTGATATTGGATGTAAGCTGATTCCTGAGACAACTTTTAAGAGAGCGTATAATGAATAAATCGTCTCTCAAAAGGAAGGAATCAGCTTACATCCAAAATTAATACGTTTTGATTTTATAAACGCCAAAACGATTAATGTCCATATAAAGTTTACTATGCGGGTGAGCATCTCTCATATTAGTCAGTTGATCTGCTATATTGCTAAAATAGATAGAAGGGTAACTCCGACTGGTGGAGATACAAGTGATCCAAATTCAGCAATAGCTTGACCATTTTTGAATTCTGCTATCTCTTTATTTACTGCTGTCTTATTGCGCATATACACCCTAATCCCCCACCAAAAACGTTTAATAGTTGGATTTGATGAAGACTTGGCCAATACTACACCGAATGCTGCACTTGTTGAAGCTCCATATGTCTTATCATTAGTCTTGATAGTATAGCCGTTGCTTTTAATGTCAGCATTGACTTGTGAAAGCTCATCTTCTATTTCTGTAACCATGCTTTGAGAAACATTATTATTTTCAGGGAGCTGTAATACGTATTGATTATTAACAACTTTTACATATGGATCAAGTTGATTAATTTGATTCTCAGTCAATTGATTATTTTCTGAATCTGATAATTTTGCTGTTTCAGTTGTTTAACCAGCATCCTTTATGACATTAGTTTGTTTTAACTGGGTAGTATCTGCAGAAGCCCTGCTTGTTGGTATATATGTGGCAGTTAAAATTGCACTTGCCAATAGAACTAACCCTAATTTTCTGTTTTTCATTGTTCATCGACCTCCTAAAGTAGCAAAATCTTAGTCTACGAATTATATAAAAATATTTACAAGCAAACCATAAGTCTTATTTTTAGTATTTTCAATTATAATACTCATACGCGTGGTGCTAGTTAAATTTAGACAGTAAAAAAGCCTGGCGGTGTACACTTAAATCAATATACAGTAAAGAAGTGTTAAGCATATCAGACTAGTTTAAGCCTTATCAGCCGAGAATGAGTGATGTTGATATTGCCGAAGTACGTGATTAAGCCGGCCAAAGCCATTGCATTAATTATTTAATAAATTGTTTATTTGTTTGTCTACTAATGATATAATTAAGCTAGATGAAGGAGGTATCAAGATGAAGATTATTACTTTTACTGCTATCAAGGGTGGTGTTGGTAAAACAACCTTGACTTTAAATTATGGTGATTGGTTAGCCAAACATGGTAAGAAGGTTCTATTAATCGATTTAGACCATCAGTGCAATTTAACAACCGTTTTTGAAAAGACACGACGAGATAATACCATCGCTGAAGCGTTTAAAGAAAATGACAATGCTCAAAAAGTAAAAATTGACAGTGTCGGACCGAATCTAGATTTAATAGCCGGTTTTATAGACCTAGATGTTTTAGGAAGTTATCTAGAAAATAACAGTAACAAAGAAATGATGTTGTTCATGTGGTTTAAAAACAACTTCGATTCATTAAGCTTAACCGACTATGACTATATCTTAATTGATACGCACCCAGATTTTAGCACCATCACTAAAAACGCTATTGCTATCAGTAATTACCTGCTTAGTCCCATTACACCCAGTGAACATGGCTACAATGCCAAGTTTGACCTAGAAACACGACTCGAAAAATTCAGAAAATCACTTTTTGATTATCGAACTGGCGAAACTTACGTTGACGCAAAGCTTTTCTTTATCGGTAATATGATTAGACATAATACAAGCATGTCTCGCGATTTGCTAAAACACATAGAAGGCGATGAAACAGTCGCAACTATAATTCCTGAAAGAGAGCTCTTTAATAAAGCTACTGCAAGGCACGCTTCAATATTTGAATTAGCCAATCGTGATGAATCCATTTTAAAGCAAAATCAAAAGTTCATAAAACACGCCGATCATCTTTTTCAAGAATTAGCAAATGAAACCAAGTAAGGAGAGTTAGATTATGAGTTTAGATTCATTCAATCATAAAAAAGACGAAGAAATGAGAGAAAGTTACGAAACTACATTGAAAGACAACAAGAAAGATGCAGTCGCATTTTTGAAAAATATCAGCCGAAAGGAAGTAGAGCGTAAGCGATCAGTTACCTTCTCAATTACTGAAAGCCAACTAAAAAAAATGGATACGGCTGCCCGAAAAAACGGATTTAAAAATCGTTCAGAATTCTTAGCTTCAATCATAGATGCAATTTAGTAATTAAATAAATAATTAATCAAACAAGTAAACACACAATTTATTTGTTTGATTAATTTGTGCTTAGGTAAAAGCTAGTAAAGTGCACTGAACCAAATACGGTTGCCTGTAAGTAAGCGCTATGCTAGACTAAGATTAATTTAACAACCAAATAAAGAGATCAAGCTAAACAGAAAAATCCCCGATTCACGAGGAATCGGGGATTTTAGGTTTAGCAAGTAGCTAATAGAGAGCTACTTAGATTCAGACAATTTAGACCGCCAAGTTAAAATCGTCTGAACATTGTTCTTAATTTGTAGGTTAATTATACCGCAAACCAGTCCTATGGGACAAGTGAAGGATAGTTAAAAACAAATTAAATCCAATGGACTAAGTAGCTAACCAATGCTATTTAGTCCATTTTTGTTGTTAGAAATTAAAAAAAGTTGCCGTATAGGCAACCCAGAATAGACACATGCCGGTGAATTTACAAAGCCGATCACGTCCAATGTTCGCTTTGTAATTCAGTTAAAGCATACCAGATTTGTATTTTAAAACAAGTCAGATGTTTTAGCAACTCTCTATTAAGACGGCCTGTGTCAGTTAAGAAAGGGAGCTTTTATTATGGATCAATCAAACTTTAACTTTACAAATGCTAAAAGAGCCTATGAAGTAAAGTTCTACGCTTTGCCGCAGATCTTACTCCAAGGAGAAAAATATAAGGATCTTAGCGATAGTGCCATTTTACTTTATTCGGTGTTACGCGATCGTCTAAGTTACTCACTAAGCAATAATTGGGTTGACGAAAATAACAACGTATATTTCATATACACAAACAATGAACTAAAAGATTTACGAAACTGGTCAAATAATAAAATCAATAAGATTAAACACGAATTAATCGACGCAAACCTTTTGTATCAAAAACATATGGGTTTTAATCCAAGATCAGGCAAAAACGAACCAAATAGATTATATTTGGCAGATTTGGAAGTAACAGCAAAAGACGTTTATATTAAGCGAGAGCCATTAAAATCGCCTGAACCCCTTGGTACAAGCGGACTTCTCAAAAAGAGAAACCCGCATGATACCGTTGAACCCCTTGGTACAAACGGACTTCTCAAAAAGAGAAACCCGCATGATACCGTTTCTGATACATCTGAATCCCTTGGTACAAGCGGACTTCTCAAAAAGAGACAAGATCTAGACTATACTAATAATTTAGATACTAATAGATACAATATAGATACTCAAAAGTT
>NZ_RHNQ01000093.1 GCF_003946275.1 Loigolactobacillus backii | reverse complement strand
AGGAACTCCTTTTTCTAATGTTTTTGAAAATTAATTTAAGGAATCATTCATCCTTACACAAACTATTTTACAGTCTCCAACGGTTAGCAGAACCAATGCTGGTGCAAGTGTTTCGCAATGCGATTGCACATGATTTGACACTGGAAGTGAATGCTAAAAGTATTGTTTTGCGTCATAATTTAGGCTATATGAATATGCGATTGAGTTATGGCAGTCACTTGGTGGCACTAAATTCACTTTAGGTTCTGATGCACATGAAGTGGCGCATTTCGAATTGGGCTTCCCGGAACTGAAAGACATGTTAAGACACCATGGTGTTCAATAACTGGTTATATTTGCTGGCGGCGTCGGTCAAAGTGTGGCTATTTAAAATTTATCAAGAATAGAAATAGCCTTCCGAAAATATTGAGTGATTTTCGGAAGGCTAATTTTATACCATATTTAGTTGTTACTAGTAGTTTAAATTTTAGTCATGACGATGAATAATATTTTCGCCGCCAGCTAAGTTAATGATGTTGCCGGTTAAATAGTCTGAATCTTCTGCACATAAAAAGGCAATAACGCGAGCAACATCTTCACCAGCAGCTTTTCGTTTAGTCTGATTAGGTGCAAGTTTCTGGGCTTGTTCAATGTCAGCTTCTTTAAGATCAGCTTTAATATCACCGGGGCAGACCATATTTGCAGTAATTTGATAGTCTTTTTCTTCAAGCGCTAAAGTTCTAATCGCCGCGGCCACACCAGTTTTAGCGGCGGCATAAGCACCACGATATTGCCAACCCGAGACTTGGTCAATTTGGTCAAAGCCTAGCGCAATAATGCGGCCCCAATTTTGTTTTTCCATCATAGGTACCGTTGCCTTAACTAAATAGAAAAAACTATCAAGGTTAGCACTCATCATGTCATGCCACTGGGCTGGGGTATGGTCGACGAGTTTTAATTTATCGTGAATAAAGGGACCAGCGTTAAGAATTAAAATATCTAAGTGACCAAAATCAAGTTTAATTTGTTCAATCATTCGTACCACGTCAGCTTGTTGGCTTACATCGCCTTGGTAAAGGCGAGCATTGACTTGATAGCATTGTGCCAAATCTTGTTGTAATTGTAACGCAGCTGTTTGACTGTGTCGGTAATTTAAGGCTAATTGATAGCCTGCTTGAGCAAGTTTATGGGCCATTTGCACGCCCAGTCCCGTAGTACTCCCTGTAATAAAAGCGACTCTTTTACTCATTAGTGACCTCACTTAATAGCAGTCATAAATTCTGACCGCAATTGGCTATCTTTAATGTAAGCACCACGACTAGCCAGCGTGAAAGTTTGCGCTTGTTCTTTTTTAGCGCCGCGACTTGAAACACATAAATGCTTCGCTTCAATAGCTACCATAACCCCTTTAGGCTGCAAGACGGTATCAATTGCATCGGCAATTTGATTCGTTAAGCGCTCTTGAACTTGGAAACGCCGCGCGTAACCTTCAACGACCCGTGCAATTTTGGAAAGTCCGGTGACTTTTTGATCAGGAAGATATGCAACGTGAGCTACGCCAAAGAAGGGTGCAAAATGATGTTCGCACATCGAATAAAATTCGATATCTTTTACAATAATAGGATCATTTTGTTGAATATCAAAGACTTTTTCTAGATGGGCAGTAGGATCTTCGCGGTAACCACTGGTGTATTCAAGAAAGGCTTTTACCACACGAAAGGGCGTTTTATCTAAATCGGGATTATTGTCGTCTTGACCACAGAGAGCCATTAAAGTTTGCAGTGCTTGTTCGATTTGTTGAACATCAGTTAACTTTTGCTGTAATAGTTCTGAGTTATTTGCAGTTTCGGAAAAATAGCTGGCAAGTAATTCAGCTTCATTGTAATGATCATTGTTTGTTGTCATGATATGAATCTCCTAACTCAATAATAACTTAAGTCTACTTCAAGTTCATGATTTTGAACAACGATTTGTTTTCAACTTTGCATCAAAAAAGACGAGTCTGCTCCTATACTGAAATTTGGTACCAAATTCATTAGATTTTGTGTCATAATGATAAAAATCAGAATAGGAGTTTTTTTATGAAATATTATTCAGATGAATTTAAAAACAACATCGTTAAGCTTTATCACAATGAAAATCGTTCAAAGAAATCCTTAGCCAATGAATATGGGGTTCATCCAACCACCATCAGTCATTGGATCAAGCGGGCCAAATTAGTTGAACTACCTGACGGTGGCGTAACGAGTGTTGAAGCCTTCAAGCAACTACAGAAAGAAAACCAGCAGTTAAAAGAAGAAAATGAAATTTTAAAAGCAGCGGCGGTGTTACTGGGAAGGCATTAGGCAAAGTTAAAGCCATAGACTTTATCAACGAACAATTATGTAAACACCGCCTCTGGATAATCTTGAAAGCCTTAGGGCTTTCTAAAAGTACGTATTATCATTGGAAACACTATCAGATAAGTCGTCATGATAAACAAGATACGATTTTAAAAAGCCAGATCTTTGATGGGTAAGACAACTTGTTGCATAAGCTGTTAGTTCCTTTACTTTAAAATTAATTTAGTTGCAGAAAACTTAAAAATCGAATATTATAATGTAGTACGATGGTAAACTTAAAGGAGGCGGATTAGTATGAGTAATACTATTATTAAAAACAAGACAATTTCAACTCGTGTAACACCTGACATTAGTGAACGGGCTAAAGCTAATCTAGCAAAACAAGGGCTAACCGTTTCTGAGTATATACGCTTATCGTTAGTTAAAGCGGCCAATAATGAAGTTCGATTAGTCAGCTTTTTAGATTCTCCGGAAGCCTTAGCCGCTAAAAAAGAAGCAGAAACAGGGCAGGTCAAAAACATTGGTTCATTGACTGACTTTGAAGATTGGATCGATAAGTTAGATGCAAATTAAACAGGCCAAATCTTTTGAACGTGAATTAAAAAAACTAGTCAAAAAACATTTCCCAATAACTGTCTTGAAGCCTTGTTTAGAAGCAATTGTTGAACAAGATGTACTTGTTTTGAAACAGATTAAAGATCATGCATTAAAAGGAAATTGGCGTGGCTATCGTGAATTTCACCCTGCCAGATATGGAAACTATGGTAAAAATTATGACAACTGGATTGTTATTTATCAGCTAGATCATGATGAATTGATTTTGTTATTGGTTGCAACTGGCTCCCATGAAATCTTGAATCAATAGCTATAGTTTAGGGGCACTTATAAAAAAATAAATTAAAATAGCCCCCAATATCTACATTATAGATATTGGGGGCTATTCTTTCAATGTTTTTGAGGGGTTATTTTTTTTAATTTATAGACCCTAAACAAACATCTTTTGTAAAAAGCCTTTTTTCTGTTCTTTCAACAAATCTAACTTACGTTGATGAAGAACGACAGTGTCATCTAACTGTTTGAAGAATGAACCTATTTTTTGTTGTTCTTCAACTTTTATCGGAACAAAAGTTTCTTTATCCAATAAGTCTGCTTTGGTAATTCCTTTTATAGATGTACCTTGGATATTATTCAGTTCTCTTTGTAACATTTTATAAATTGAGTACATTCCAAAATTACAATCAACTTGAAGATTTGATAATGATAAAAAATCTTGACTTGAAGCAAATTCATAAGGCATAAAGGCTAATTTACCAACGCCTACTCTAGTAACTATCGCTATTGAATTCGCAGGTATAAGTTTAGTAGCTGAATTTTTAACAGCATCTTCAGTAATAAATTTTTTAGGTAATACACCATATAATTTATCATTAGCAAGATTGCTACTTTGAATCCAAGGTATTTCCCCATTCCAGTATTCTGTTACTGATGTCTTCGGAGTTCCTCCACCAATAGTATCTTGAGATAAATCTCCCAACTTACGATCTTCCCAATCATCCGTAAATCCCGGAAACCTTAATTCTGGAACTTTCTTTTTAACTGAATCATCTATTTTCGCCATAGTCCCCACCATTTTCTTGGTTTTTCTTGTTCTTCTATCCTTTTTTGATCTTTGATTTGTTTAACCGCTTCAGCGGTTAATAGCTTCATACTATTATTTCTAACTACATATTCGCTTGATATTTTAGAAACTTGATAATGAATTTTATTCTTGCTAACTCCTAACTCATCTGCAAGTTCTTTTATCGTCTTTAAGTTCTCACTCATGGATTTATCCTTTACCTCGAACACTTGCACGTTCTGGTTGTTCAAGGTCTTGTAATTTTACAGTTGGCAGGTATTGTTCAATGGCTTTTTTAAGGTACTTGGCTACATTGCGTTTTGAATAAGCTTCTTGTTTGCTGGCTACATAGCTTAAATGGTCTTTGACCCCATTCAATCCTCTTAATTCCTTTAACTCGTCATACAACGGATATACGTTCTTTTGCAAACCTGCCATAAGTGCCGTGTCCGTCATTTCAAGAGGGGATAAGAGAAAGTTTTCAATCAATAATCGTGTGTACTTACTTTCCATTGCCTGTTTTAATAAGTCAGCTTCATTTCTTGATTTTTCCTCTTTGTCGGATTGATAATCTTTATCTTCTAACTTATAGCTGTTATCGTCTGCTCGGCGTTTCTTCTCAATATGAAAAACAATAGAATCAATCGAACGTCCTTTTTTGATTTTGTCATAAGTCACGTTAAAAGACGTATGCTTAGTAATTTCTTCCAATGGTTTTTTTAATATCCAATTCTCAAAATGAGGGAAATGTTGGTACTCCTTGACAGTATCAGTCATCAGCCGTAATTCTTTGACTGTGATTGAGGGATTGCGGTAGCTTTCCACTTGTTTGGCTCTCCGTCCGCCTTTCACGCTGTAATGCTCGTACTGGTTGTATTGCATAGACAACCAACGATACAAAATAAGGCTGTACTTGCTATTGAGTTCTGCAAGGTCTGACAAAGCATGTTGCGTGAAATTCTTTTTAAGATTGATTAAATAAGGCATGATTTCAGGACTAAATCGAATAGTAACTTCATCATGATAATCGGTCCACTTTACATAGGGAATAGGGACGATATTTTCAAACTCAAACCCATGTTCTTTTTTTTCTTTAATTTTGAAAAAAGCTTGTTTCTGCATATTCTCAACTGCCTGCTTGAAACGACTATGTTTGTCATTATCAGAAACTTTAAAAAACGCAAAAAGTTCTTCTTTTGAGAGATAGACTGTATGATCTTTAGGCGGTTCTTCGGTATTAATGTACGATACCGCTAACTCAAACATTTTGAGTGGGGTTTTATCCATTTTGGCAATGCTTGTAATTAAAGAATTATGTTCCACTACTTTTCGTTTTGATAATTCATTCAAGACTTGCACCTGCTTCTTATTGTGTTCATTTTTTGCTATACTAGACATGGAAATACTCCTTTGTGAGTGATTTTAAGTAGGCATAGAGAAAGACTTTTAGTCGGGTATTTCTCTATGCTTTTATTCTATCAAAATACAGTCAGTTGTTCAATTTTTTCTGACTGTATAAACAGTTTTTCCTGACTGTATAAACAGTTTTTCCTGACTGTATAAACAGTTTTTTCTGACTGTTTAATTCTGCATACGACTGGAAACACTGGCTTTTTTTTCACGCAAAAGAACAAAAGATTAAAATATATAAGATAAATGTAATATAGGCTTCGCCTTTTTTTATTTTTTTCAAAAATTTAAAATCAAAGGTCAAAATCATCCAAAAAAAAAGAGACAGACTGCTCAAGTTTTATATTGAGCAGTCTGTTTCTTTAAATCGTGTTTATACGTGTTTATAGATCTTCTGTTTTAATTTCGTAATAGCCCTCGTAATAATAACTCGCATCAATTCCTTTAAAGAATTGTTTTTTTCCTAAATCATAGGAAATTCCTCGGCACATGGTGCCTGCGGGGCTTTGGTTTGAGGAACTGGCTACATAGTGCCGTAACTTAACAGTTGTGGCCTCTTTTTTGATACTGTATAATTAAAGGGTTAGAACCGTGTCATTACTTAATGACATAAG
>NZ_RHNQ01000092.1 GCF_003946275.1 Loigolactobacillus backii | reverse complement strand
ACAACTCAATCAGTATAGCAGATTAAGCGGTTGCTTGTCAAGCAGTAATTTGAATTTTTATTCAATCAATATTCAAGCTTGCTTAACGCGACAACTTTTATAGTTTAGCAAGAATCTAATTTGTTGTCAAGAACTTTTCTATGAATCAGAATTGATTCGTGACTGCTTTAACAACAGAAATAACTATACCAACAATACGTCCCACGGTCAAGCATATCTTCTAAATAAATTAGGAAAAAACTTATGCACGAACAATTATAGTTATACTTAAAATTAGAATTCGGATTTCCATTTTAAATCCAGTATAATAATTGCTAAATATTCATTTATTCATCATTTAAAGTAACATTGGAATCAGACAAATAACAATCCATCCCGGTTACGAATCTGAATCATTCTCTGCGGTATTTGCTTAATGTAACCCGCTTCTTCAAAAGCCGTTAATTTTCGTGATATCGTTTCAGGCGTTGTCCCTAAATAAGTGGCCAATTCCTTTTTCTTCATTGGTAGTTTAAACTCATCCGTTTTATCTGCATCCGCCGTATCCAATAAATAAAGTGCCAATCTAGTTTCAATGCTTTCCGTAGTTACACGTGTTGTTTGTTGTTCCAAAAGTTGAATTCGCTTTGCCAGTACATTTAAAATACGTAACGCAATTGACGGATAATCTAATAGTAGCTTTTGGAAATCTTGACGTCGTATCTCGCAAACGGTCGCTTCAGTTAAAGTTTCTGCGTAAGACTGATGGGCCTGATTTTCCTTAAACAAAGCATATTCACCATCAAAATCTCCCGGATTTAGTAAATGTAGTAACTATTCGCGGCCATTTGCGGCCAACTGGTAGATCTTAACTTGCCCGGAGTCAACAATGTAAAGCGTATCGGCCAAGTCAGTTGCCTGATATAGAATAGTTCCACGTGGTTGTTTTGTTGGTCGAATCACCGTTGCAATTGTTTTTAAATCAGCATGTGGTAATGCTTCAAAAATTGGTACCAAACTTAAACACGCTGTGTAGTCATGAGTTGAATGCATTTTTGTCCTCCTTTATTTCCAAAGTTTACTTTACGCCATCACAAACTTCACTGACCAAGAGTACTTATCCCCTCAGCACAAACCTTATACTCTTTTCTTTTCAATCTTCAAAGTCTATTTTGCTTAATCACTTTTATTAACTATCATTTTACACATTTAATTGTCATAGGGAATTGATTTGAATCAAGTTACATCGTTAAATTTGCTGAGATATAAAACTAATAGCAACATATTGCAATCATCACAGTTGATGGTACAATATATAGTATTCGAATTTTGGTAGTCCACCAATTAATTAAGGAGCTCAGCAATTATGATTGTATTAGCAGGTACTATTGGAGCGGGTAAAACTAGTCTCACTACCTTATTAGCACAACGTCTCCACACTAAAGCATTTTACGAATCTGTCGATGACAACCCCGTTTTACCATTTTTTTATAAGGATCCTAAAAAATATGCATTTCTACTGCAAATTTACTTTCTAAATAAACGTCTTGCTCAGCTTAAATTGGCGGATCAACAAAGTGAAAGCGTAATGGATCGTTCTATTTTTGAAGACTCACTGCTTTTTCACTTAAACGCAGATCTAGGGCGTGCTACTGAAACCGAGGTTGGCGTCTATGATTCACTGATGAAAAATATGATGCAAGAATTACCACACACAACTTATAAGAAGAAACCAGACTTACTTATTCACATCAACATTTCTTTCGAAACTATGTTAACGCGGATACAAAAACGCAATCGTCCTTACGAACAAATTGATCAAGATCCTACCCTTTACAATTACTATCATGAACTAAATCAGCGTTACAACACTTGGTATGAATCCTACCATGAAAGCCCGAAGATGCAAATTAATGGTGATAGTCTTGATTTTGTTGAAGATGAGCTAGCACGCAAAAAAGTTCTAACGCTCATTGAACAAAAATTAGATACCCTCCCACGGTTAAATCAATTAGACACTGTTGGTAACCACAACTAAATAACTTATTGCCCGTTTAATTTTGAAGGATCTCTTCCAAATTTAGACGGGCCTTTTTTCGGCAAAGCAGGTAACAATCTAAGTAAAACAGTTGGTTTAGCAGACTTTCAAAAGATTGTTGCTGTTGCAAATCTTTGCCATAATAGTAAAATAAAATTAGACAGGTTAAAGATAGGGGGGTAAACGGATTTTATTCGAAGAACTGTTTTTAGAAAAAACGGACCTCCAAAAATTTTTAATGTTTCGTGTTCTAAAAACCATCGACGCCAATTCGTTTACTATAAACGATATTAGTACCGCGTTAAATCTATCTTATCAGCAGACCTATAATGCTTTTCAGGATTTATTGACGGATATGCGGGTTCTGGATAAAAACATTGATAAAAATGTTGGTCGCCATAAATTAATGTCCCAAGATTCCTTTCATGTTACGCTTGATCGTTATCGCTTATTTTTATTAAAGCACTCATTGGTTTTTCAATTTGTTGATTATTTAGTTCAACACGCAAACCCAACAATCGATAATTTTTGTGAAACACAATTTGTCAGTAAATCAACTTTACTGCGTAAGACGGCAGCACTCAAAAAATTTATGAATCGTTATTCATTACGCTTTTCTTACACCCATTTAAGAATTATCGGTGATGAGCGTAATATTCGCCTACTTCTGTTTACTTTCTATTGGATTGGTTTTCATGGTATTGAATGGCCGATTAATGAATTTTCATTTAAGGACATGTTTCGCAATTACCAAAGGATAGATATGAAAAGTAATGATATTATTGTTGAATTACAAGAAGTTTTAATGTTAGGTATTTGCCGTACTCGTGTTGAACATGGCTATTTAATCCATAATGGTTCTGATTTCGACCTACTAACCCACAACAATGCTACTTTTGAAAAATTATCTTTCGCTGAAGATGTAATTCCTGGGCTTTCAAAAAACCAGTCGTTAAACGAACATAAATTTTTCTTTTTTTCACGATACATCACGATTTCATTTTCCCCAGAATTCAGCGATCAATCGCAAGAATTTTATAAACACTTCGCAACTGAAAACAATACGGTTTGGAAATTCACTCAAAATTTTATGACCTATCTAGTTCAATATTCAGTGCCTGAAAAACAGAGTAAGATTATAAATGACCGTCAATTGACGACCAATGTCTTACGCTTGGCCATGGCAGCAGAAGTTTTACAAGAAGACCATCCAAAATTAATGGATTTTTATTCCCATGAGCATCCCGAATACGAACAATCTAACCTATTCCAGATTATTAGAAATTATTTTCAAACGATTAAAACAAACCCAGACTTTAAAATTATCTATAGCTGCCACAAGAGTTTGGCGCACTACCTCTATTACCTACTGATCCCTTATCTACGCCAATTTGAAAAAAAACAGATTGTTAAAGTCCGACTACTTATGGAAAACAACGATTTGCTTACCCGCGATGTATCAGTCTTTTTGCGTGATATCAGTATTGTCCAAGTTTTAGACAATAAGGCCAGCTTTGAGGATGCAGATCTTATTGTGACAACCGTTGATGATGTTTCACATTATCTGGGGGTTAAATTTCCGGATGACAAAAAAATTGTACACTGGAATTTAGACGCACAAGACAGCGATTTTTATAGTTTATACATGAAAATCAAGCACACATACCTTACTAAACTTACTTAGCAGTACAAATAGTAAGCGGCCAGGACTTTTGTCCTGGCCGCTATTTATTTCCGAACATTGCTCTAGAACGTGCGTCAAAAGTCTGGATTTACGTGCCTAACTACGGCTAATTCAATAATCATAGTGCGGTTATTGAATTAGCTTACGTTACGCAGTGAACCCAAAACCGACTTTTTTCCCATTTTTAAGCTTAAATCATATTTGTGCGTTGAAAGTGCTGGCTGTCTTTTTTATTACGAATTCGAAGTCCCAGGGAGTATGCTCGACCGTAGCTTCACTCTCAGTCTAAACAAAAAAAGTTCTGAGGTTAATCGATGAAAATCGATTAACCTCAGAACTAATCTTAGATTGTTTCGTTCTTTTATTTAATCATCCCGTATTTTACTTAAATCAACCTTTTCTAGCGGAATAACGTGCGTTTTATGCCGAATTTTATAATAACCATATAAAATTATAAATAAGGGCACACTCATGTAACTAATACCAAGTGCTTGCCAATCTAACGTTTTTACAGCGTTTAAATCCTGGCCAACAATAACTAAAACACCTAACACCATTGCCAAAATTGGACCAAATGGAAATAGTTTGGCATGATATTTTAACTCGCCCAACGAATGACCTTGAGCAATAAAGGCCTTACGGAAACGATAATGCGAGATTGCGATCCCTAACCAGGCAATAAAGCCAGTTAAACCAGAAGCCGACACAAGGAACATATAGATCCGCGGTCCCCAGATACCGGTCATAAAGGTAAATAGCCCAACAACTGTTGTTAACAACAAAGCCGGAATTGGAACACCATGACTATTAACTCGCCCGAATGCTTTTGGCGCAATGTGTTGTTTTGACATTGCCCATAACATCCGCGTGGACGCGTACATCCCTGAATTTGCTGCCGAAATAACTGACGTTAAGATAACTGCATTGATTACACTGGCGGCGGATGCTAGCCCAACCCGCTGGAAAACTAGTGTAAAGGGACTGATCGCAACATCACTAGCACTCGAACCTAATAAATCCTTACTTGTATAAGGCAAAATAGCGGCGATTACAAAAATAGCTAAAATATAGAATAATAGGATTCGCCAAAATACCTGCTTAATTGCCTTGGGAATACTTGTCTCTGGTGTTTCTGACTCACCAGCAGTAATCCCAATTAATTCCGTTCCTTGGAAAGAAAACCCAGCTACAACGAAGACGCTGAGAATACTAGGAATTCCGCCAACGAAAGGCGCCTTACCAATCGAGAAGTTTTTCAGCCCAATTGCTGGCCCATTACCACCCATAATACCAAAGATAGTTAAGAAGCCAACAATCAGAAACACAATCACCGTGACAACTTTAATAATCGACAACCAATACTCGGTTTCACCAAAGGTTCGTACAGATAGCGCATTAATCACAAAAATTACTGCTAGAAAGAAGGCGCTAAAAATCCAACCAGGAACGTGTGGTAACCAAAAATGCATCACAATCCCAGTGGTAGAAACATCAACGGCCAAAGTAATTGCCCAGTTAAACCAATAATTCCACCCCATCGCAAAACCCAAAGCTGGATCAACAAAGCGCCCAGCATAAGTGGCAAACGAACCGGAAACTGGGATGTAGGTTGCCATCTCACCTAAACTCGTCATTAAAAAGTAAACCATTAGCCCAATGCCAATATAGGCAACTAAGGCTCCACCTGGCCCGGCGGTAGAAATAGCTGATCCTGAGGCAACAAAAAGCCCAGTCCCAATACTACCGCCTAAAGCAATCATCGATAGGTGTCGCGTCTTTAACTCACGCTTAACCCCACCATTATTCTCCTGCGCCATCTAAAAAATCCTCCTCTGCCTAACCTAAGTGCGCTAAAACCAGTACCCTTTAAACTACTGGTCAAGCATCACTGGCTAGACTTTAAATTTTTAGAGGTCGCTTTCTCCTGTTGCGTCATTTATTCTTACCCACACTTTAGAACAAATAAAAAACGTCCTTTTTGCCCAAGCTACTACAACGGCAAAAAAGACGATTAGTCTTCACAGTCAGTCGATAGCGCTCCGTAACTATTGTTACGACAGTTCTTAGCCTTTTAAGCCAAGTCCCAACCACAACTTGAAAAAGCAAGCCATGACTTCGGCGGATCACCCTTTTACAAACCTTCACCAGCGCTTTTCGCTTCCAGTTTGTGACTTTTGATCTCCGCAACCTCAATCTTATATTGTTTTATTATAGCTAACTTCTATGCTAGAAACAAGCTCATTTATTTGGGTCTCTGTCAAATCGTATTGGTGGAGATTTTGAACGGCACATTCACTTCGGTGAATGTGCTTTTTGTTTACT
>NZ_RHNQ01000091.1 GCF_003946275.1 Loigolactobacillus backii | reverse complement strand
GTTTGTGGTAAACACCATTTTAAAGGAAGCTGATCTTTTTTGTCCGAACAGCGTTCGGATTAATTTTACAATCTACCTTAAAACTAAAACTCTCCACGATAGAATTATATCATATGTTGAGAGACGTGTTCTAAGCCCTCGTTCAGTGTTGAAATGGTATAATCTATCATAGTGAACATTCAAAAACGTTAGGAGAACGATTCATGAACAACAATGAACGATTGTATAAAATATCTGAAATAGCTGATATTGCAAAGGTTAACAAAACTAAAGTGTGGCGGTACATTCGTGATAATAACATTTCAGAACGTTCAATGAAAGGAAACGCGAAACTATATTCCGAACACACTAAAGACGTTATTATAAAGGCGTTTTCAAGTGAATCCGTTCACCTTGCAACTGAAACGAAAGCAGATACGTCACGAATATTGCTTGAACAAATAGACATTTTGAAGGGCGAACTTGAACGAAAGAACGATCAATTAGATAAAATGCAGTCATTACTTGACCAGCAACAACAGCTCAATTTGTCTACTAACCGTCAAAATGAGAAGTTACTTGATACCACTACGAACAACACCCCCTCACAGGACGATAACCCCTCGCAAAGCGACGATACAGACGTTTTAAAGCCTACCGAGGGTAATTCCAAGGGGGTAGAGAATAAGACGCCTAAAAAGGGCTTATTCGGCTGGCTAAGACGTTAAAAATACCCCTTTGTCATATTATCGGCAAAGGGGTATAATATTGTTTGAAACTAAATTAAATAGACAAAAAAATTCCCTCGGTGCCTAAACCGGGGGAACACATAACCCTTATCAAAGTTTATGTGTTCATTTTACCTACTATTGTAAGATTTTTCAAGTAGGTAGAGTTGAATTTTTCTGGATCACGGGGGAGCCAAGCCCCGTTACTAGAGTGGCAACATTCTAGCCAAGCCAACTAATCTTACCTTTCGAGGACTGACAGCCGGTTAGCGGAGCTAATGAAACAAGTCGACAGGTCAAGTGAGAGCCGCCGCTATAAACTCCCACTAGGAATTAACCTATACTTGTATTTAGGTTGGTTCCGAACGGTGGCCCCACGTACGGGGCGGGCGGTAAAGCAGTACGAAAGTACAGGGCGATTACGCAAGGCCAGTGATCCAAACAACTAAAAATAAATGATTGCTGGCACCTATAAAGGGTGCTTTTTTTATAGGCTAAATTAGTTAGGCTAATCTACAAGCGCAATAGTAACAATACAAGTGTTTTTACGTGACGGTGATTCGTGACGAACAACAAAAAGTTTTCTTCTTCGCAAAACAAGGGGAAAACTATATCCCGCTCAGGTTCAAGCGTTCTGAACAGCAAAGGGCAAGTGCACTAAACTGGTTTGACCTTGAGGGTTAAGAGCACGTGGTTGCGTGCAGGTTGGTTAAACTAGGGTGTTATTAATGTACTAATTGTCACGTAGACCACAAGACGTTAAGAACTAACTACTAACGATAGACACACTATCAATATTATATAGTCTCGGCCAAGGCGGTTTCTAAGCCGACACATTTCGGACAATTATACATAGAACGTCATTATCACAAAGTAACTTACATACGTAGAATAATACAATTTCACAAGTGTAAAATACTGGTATATTAACATTTACAAATTTACTCTATTTTCACAAAGTATCGTTATCGCATGATATTGGTAAATACATAGCCTTATATCGTTGATATAACAACGTTTTACACACTTCACAAACTTTAGCTTTTACTAATATGTGTTATGTTAACTAAGTTAAATTATTACGCATATACGCATAGAATAATAGGCCAGTAGATTACTTAATTGTAGTCTGCTGGCCTATTTTTATTTACCATTGTTTCTTAGTTCTCGAATTGTTTTTATTGCACCAAGTAAAACAATATTTTCTACTTTGGTTAGATCTTTTGAATCTAGCATAATTTTATGATTCCCGTCTTCGCAATCTTCTAAGTGGATGTTATTTCTCATTAATTTATATTGATACAGCAATTCGTCAACTGTTTCTAATTCTGAATTATCCCAGTTTTTATAGGCTTCGTTTGCAATTCTTTCCTCGTTTGTTTCATCTAAATTAATGATTCCTGTATATCCTAAAACGAGTTGCAAAAAGTCGGAAAATTTAACGTTAGGCAATGTTCTGGTGATTTTCAAAGCGATACGCGGATCTATCTTTGAATATCCGGCTGTGCTACTTAGTAGCTTAAACATGTCACTTTGATCAGCTTTTGTAGGAACTGTTAAGCCAGTTGCCAGTTTTGATACGGTTTCCATACTTGGCTTTCTTTGCTGGCTGAATTGTTCTAGCTGTGAAATGTATGGTGTTGATACGCCGGAAAGTTCAGATAATTTTCTCAATGATAGACCCTTTTTGCCTTGATAAGGCGTGTGGTTACGGATAAATTTTAAAACTTCTGGGAATTTATAATCAAAGCTGTTCATGATAATTACTCCTTTAGTTCAAGATGAGATAACTATCTCATAAATATCAGACAAAAGCAAACCTTTTTAACAAATGTATGTTAAATGTTTGCAAACTAAATTTCAGTATGCTATTATGTTTATTGTAGATGGGAGGTGATGATATTTTGAAGTGCAAGATTAAAAATTCCGAACTAGCAAAAGAAAGCATTGCTTTACAGGGCTTAACACAAGTTGAATTATCAATGATTATAGGCATTAGTAAGCCGTATTTATCGCAAGTTTTGAACGGGAAAAGAACTTGTAAAAGCTCAACTGCTAAGAAAATATCTGATGCGTTGCACAGCGACATAAAGACACAATTTGATGTTTTTGTCTGATTGAGGTAAGGAAATGGGAGAGCATACAAAAAAAGACCTACTTTGCTTTGGACAGCAGTAGGTCAGATAATCAGGAATGTATGTTTCCCTTATTTTAACACGAATAAGGAGAATGGAAAATGGATATTGAAGATTTACACGGTGAAATCATAAAAACTCTTGGACTTTACGAAGCACTTTCCGACATTGTTGATAGTTTAAGTGATTCATTGGAAGAAAACAAGCAAAACAGCAGTATGGTTCAATACAACTTAAAACGTGAAATTCGACCATTATCTTCATTGACTTGGGCGATCAATGACGAGTTGATTAAAATTGCTGATGCTACTGATGAATTAACTATTAAATGTGCTAGGGCTGGTGATAAACAATGAAAGAGTTCGCAACGCTTGATAAAGCCATTGAGCTGGCCAAGCAAGGCTATGCGGTTTACCCACTGATTGAAAACACGAAGAAGCCACCTAAAGGAGTGGCAGGCTACCAAGCCGCAACTAGTGACCAGAACACCATCTTCACATGGTTTGAAGATCACACAGCTTACAACTTAGGTTTACGGCTAGATTTATCGGATTTATTGGTTGTTGATATTGATATGCACGAGCCAACTAAAAACGGTCGGGCCAGCTTGACACAACTATTTAAGCAAGGACAGACGTTGCCAAGTGACACCTACATTGAAGGAACGGCTAACGGTGGATTACATTACTTTTTGAAATACGCAGGCGCTAAGGTTCGCAAAGTTGACGTTTGGCCCGGTATTGATTTGCTAAGTGACTTCACGGTGATTGCACCAAGCGAGATTAACGGCAAACCGTATGAACCATTGGACGGACGAACATTGGCTGATATTAAGCCGGCTCCTCAATGGTTAGTCGATAAGTTGGCGGGGCAAAAAGTGAACTGGACGTCAGAACACGCCTGTACAACACACCAAAAGAAGTATACCGGTCGATTGCTGGACGAAATGGTAACTGGAACAGTCCAAGGCAATCGCAACGCTTGGTTAACTAAAATGATTGGAAGATTGTTTGTTACCGGCGCCGAGCCAGAAACTATTTACGAATTAGCTTGTTCAATTAATGAGCGATTTATTGATCAGCCACTAGAAACGAAAGAAGTTACCACGATTTACAACTCAATATTGAAACGGGAGATGAAGCAATTTGAACGAAATTCCATCAGAAACTCAAGAATTGCTGGCTAATTACCATGATAAGAAGCGGTTATCCGTAGTTGTATCAAAAGACGGCAACGCCATCGACGAGGGATTAACCCCAATAGATGTAAATTTCATTGAAGCTCCCGATCCTGACACTTTAAAAAACCCGGAAGCACTGAAAGAATTTAATAAACAGCTTAACCAACAAGTGCCATCATGGATTAATGCATATTACAAGGCTGATGGCAAAAACGACCCCAAGCCTGTTTTTAAAGTCTTTGTTAGTGAAATAGTTTTAGGCGATAAGCTGATTAAGCATGATCATCTGATTAGTTTTCCAATGCTAAAAGAGGGTGCTGTTTACCTTGATATTACCGGGACTTGGCGAATGTTTAAAGATAAAGAAGCCGTTAATTACATTGAAAGCCGCCTGACGCATATTCTAAAGCCGTGGGGCGTTTACAACGATGGGAACATTGGTAGGGTGCGGCGCTACACTCAACGTTTCATGTATCAAGCTAACCAGCGAGACAACCCATTTGACCATGCTAACCCTAATTTAGTTGCCTTTAGAAATGGCACGTTCAATATGGCAACCGGAAAACTGGAATCTAAGAACCCTGAAAACTATTTGCTGAACGGCCATGACTATGATTTAGACGTTAGCGGTATGATGACACCCCGAACAGACGCATTACTTCGAGATATGGTTGGCAATGCTGACACGTTCTTAAAAGAATACATCGGCTATGGTTTCTATCACAGTTACCGGCCATTTCAAAAAATGGTGTTTCTTAGTGGTAGTGGTGGCGAGGGTAAGACAACATTTCTCATTGATCTTCTCGCCCGGACACTTTACGGGGCTGGTAATTATGCGGCCGTTGCGCCCAACGAATTAGCTGGCAATGACGCACGTTTTAAGCCAGCACAATTGTATGGCATGGAAGCCAATATTGTTGCCGATATTCCCAAGGGCTATCTTAGCAACACGGCTGTTTTGAAGAAGCTAAGCGGGGGGGATAGTCTAGACGCGGAATTTAAGGGCATGCAAAACTTTACCTTTATCAACTACGCCAAGATGATTTTCAGCGCGAATGCCTTACCATCATTTACCGACTCATCTAATGGCATGACGGACCGGCTGGTTCTAATCAAGTTCATCAACGGCAACACCCGAACAGTCAATAAGGATTTTTGGAAAGAACATGATATGCAACTCGTCAAGGATGAAAGAAGCGCATTCGTGTACCAGTGCATTAAAGCATTCATGGCGGCCATGGAACGCGGTTCACTGACTGAAACGGACGATATGAAGCTTGCTCGTGACGAATGGGTCAACCTGAATGACCACTTCGGCCAGTTCATTGAAGAAGCTTGTGAGATTGATACCAGCAAGGACGAGGGCGATTCTAGTAAGAGTGTAGTTGCTGAATATAAGGCGTTCTGCTTAGAAAACAACTACTCCGATAAGACCACCGCACAGACGATCACCGAAAACCTGAAAGCGTATGGGGTGCAGAGAATTAAAAGCCGTCGAGGGATTGATGATAGTAATAATATTTGGAGATTTAAAGGTCTTAAACTAACGAAAAGCTATATCACACAACTTTAGGAAACGGAAATGTTCCATGAATTTATAAATTGTTCCAACATTGTTCCAATAGTGTTCCGCAAAATTCCTTAGAGCCACAAGGTTTGTTCCATAAGTTCCAACATTTATCACTGTTAAAAATAAAATTAAAAATAATATGAATATATAAAAAAATATATACGCATAGGGTGGTAGTGGTTAAAACTTGGAACTTATGGAACAAGGCACTAGTAACGTTGATATGGAGGGGTTATTGATGTTCCATAAATCGGAAAAACATGGAACAGGTATGAAAAAAAGTTGGAACAGAATTTTTTAAAAGGAGATTACAATAATGAAAATTAAGTATCCACAATTGGTCGAAAAGGCCTTTGATATTTTAAGCAAGTCGGTGCCATTAAATATGTCTAAAGCAAATAGCATTAAAGCTGATATTTACCGAGAATTAGTTGCTGAGGGTGTTTTGGATAGTAATGGGTATCCAACACAATTGGCTTTTGATAAGGGCCTAGTTGATAGTGGCCAACATCAAACATTAGCCGAATATAAGCGAGAGTTTCCACAGTTTAAGGGATTTTCCTCGGATCATTTCAAGTTTACGACTGCCGGTTGGGGAGTAGACAACTATGTTATGCGGTCATTGGCTTACAAGGCGCTAGCTGAAAGTAATAATGAGTATGATCGGCAAAGAGCACTGAATACATT
>NZ_RHNQ01000090.1 GCF_003946275.1 Loigolactobacillus backii | reverse complement strand
CAATCGTATGATCAAACAGATCCAGCGAACGGCTTTTGGTTTTCGTAACTATCACCATTTAGTTTCACGGATCAAACTACAACAAATGCGCACCAAACCAAATAAAAAAACAGCATTAGAAGTTGCCTAACTTCTAACGCTGTAAAATTGGCTATCAACAGGATTTGACAGAGAGCCAAAGTTTATCGCAAATTTAGGGGTTTAGAAGACTATAATTATTTAACTTAAATTATCATTAGTGGTGAAGCATCATCGGGTTCGGTATCATACAATTTAAAATCATGATCAACACCATAATCGTGTTCTTTTAACATGGAAGAAACGGTTAAGTGACAGAGTTCCTTCATGTTATTGTGCAAACTACGATGTCCTAGGAAAACCTTTTTTGTTCGGTTGCCAATGACGCTCATTAAACCATCCGCACCGGCCTCATTACTAAGGTGCCCTTTATCGCCAAGAATTCGTTGCTTGAGTGGCCAAGGATACAGGCCCATGCGCAACATTTCAACATCATGATTACATTCAAACAAATAGGCGTCAGCATCATTAATTTCAGCACTGAGTCGTTCTGACACATAGCCGGTATCCGTTAAAATAACAAAGGTCTTGCCGGCGTGTTGAAATTCATAAAACTGTGGATCGACAGCATCATGGGAAACCCCAAAGCTTTGCACGTCTAAATCACCAAGCTCTTTAAAGCTACCCGTATCAAAAATTTGTTGTTGGTTTTCTGGAACCTTACCAATCTTGGGTAACATGGCCTGCCAAGTAAGCTTATTCGCATAAATATTTAAATTATGATAGCGCCGCGCCAACACACCAACACTCTTGATATGGTCAGTGTGTTCATGGGTAACCAACAGATCATCGACCTCAGTTAGATCACGACCGATGTTTTTCATCAAGTTTTCGATCTTTTTACCACTCAAACCAGCATCTACCAGAATTTTACGTTGTGGTGTCTCAATGTAAGTTACATTGCCTGTACTACCACTACTTAAGATACTGACCTTCAATTGATCATCCTTGTTGTCCATCTATTGTGATCTCCTTTTGTCCGTTAAACTCATCTACCGCATTCTACCATGAAAATTGGCCAAATGCACTTTTCCAGAGATCAAGCGCGCTTAATTAGAGGCGGTAGTTGCCAAACTATTATCGTTGTTATTCTTCATTAAAGCACCAGTAAAGGCGTTAATCCGTTTAATCTGAATATTACCAGAGTTTTTATTTTCAATGGCAATAAACCACGCCGGAATGTAAACACTACTATTGTTAACGTCTAATAAACGCGAATAGCCAACACTGGTCCACTTAATCGTTGCTCCAGAAGAAATTTCATTATCCGTATAGAGATCTTGAACGGCCTGCTTAGCACTAATCGTCTGTTCTTTTTCCTGTAAGGTTGTTAGCCGATTAATATAGGTTTGTTGATAATTAGTAACTTGATGATTATCGTTCACCTGAAATACCAGCTCGCCGGCCTCGTCATAAAGATCCCCTTCAGAGATTTTCTGTGTAAAAACAAGTCGATCTGCGGTTGAAAATTCCCTTGAGTAACGGTACTGATCACCATGCAGAATCTGGTGTTCATTTTTCATAATTTCTTTTAATTGATTAATTAAGCGCAGATTCGAGCGCGCTGAAATTGAGTTGTAAAAGTGACCGTATAAACGATTGTCATTAAATGTCACTCGTTGTCCGGTTAAACGCTCACTTTGCTCTTGCAACGTTCGGTTAGGTTTACTAGCTAAGTAATACCCCGTGTAGGTCTTACTCGATAAATGCGGTGTGGTAACTTGATCATTACTCATTTCCCGTTTAATTGTTGTATTACGTGAGACGCTAGAATCAATCATCTCAATATTTTGATTTTGCTGGTAAGAGACGAATAAAAAAATATCCAAACAAGCAAAGACAACTAGAAAAATAATCTCAATTCGTTTGAAATCCAATTAATTCGCCTCCTCACTAGAGCTATCTTCATTCTGATCGGTATTCAGCATTTGACTTAAACTCAACCAACTACCGTTATAGTTAATGTAGTAAGTAGGAGTCAGATCAATCACCGAATCCGATGAGTGATTAACTTGCCAATGATAACCCAGTTGAACGGTTTTAACATCCGTTAAGTTATAACCGGCATTTTGTAGCTGATCCAACATATTTTGAGTTGTTGGTAGCGTTACTGCTTGCTTGTCCGAAGGCAGTGGTACTTGCAACGAATAAACTGAAAAATCTAGCTTATTCCCAGTTGCCATCAGCTGAACCTTAACCGTGCCAAAGTTGGTTTGGTTAAAGACCGGAAAGCCCTCAACATAGCTACGGTAAACGACGGTTCGATCTTGTGGATTGTAATAGAAATAACGCATGTTAACTGGTGTATTCCCTAAATTTGATAGTTCACGAAAACTGTCGGTTAAGATACTCGTTGTGTTTTTAGCTGTATTGCTGGTGGAATAATCTTCGAAATTAATCGTACCGTTTTTATGGTTAACCTGAAGACTCTTATAAGTACCATCATTATAAATTGTGCTATCGCCAACCTCTTTAGAGTCAACTGAATTAGGCGATTTACCATCCAGTAAAGCAGTAACAAAATCGGTTGGATTTTGCTTATTGAGTAAGTAACTATACTGCGCCACTTGAACCGATTGTTCGTAAAAAATTTGTGGCCGCTTATTCATTAATTGCTCATTAATTGGCATTTTTACAGTTGCCTTATTGATTGCTTTTTTCAAAACCGCTAAATTCTGTTTACTTACTTTAACGCGGTATCCGTGCGTTTGCCGGTCACTTAAGAGGTAAACAACCCCTTTTTTGCCTAAGGGGATCAATAATCGGTTAAAATTCTTATTGCGGTCCTGCTGGCTAACTTTCTGACCAAAAGTTTGGCCAAAAATTGAGTAAGAAACGTTACTTGGATAATTAATACTAAGCATATTACCCCGGTTAATGAGCTTAAGGTACTGCTTGGCCGTCAATTTAACGGTTGTAGGGCGACCAAAACGCCATTTTTTAACATCACTACGTAAAGTATCAATTAAATTTTCTTTTTTATTATAAATTAGATTTTTTTGCCCTTGTTTAGTTGTGGCCATAATTTGGGTTGGAAGATAAACGGCCGCTAAATTTTTAGTATCCAGTTGGGTTTGTTGGGGCGTAACGTCAGTCGTATTCCGTTGAAAACGTGCATTATTAGTCCAAATTAACCCTGAAAGAATAATACTGATTACGATCAGGACGGACAAACTCACGCGCAGGATTAGATTTTTAATTTTCATCCCAGAGATCATCCTCCTCTTCATCGTAAGGTTGATATGACAGAGAAATATAGAACGTTGAGCCTTTACCTTCCTCACTGTCTACCCAGATACGGCCATTAAGGGCCTCAACAACTTCCTTAGAAATTGCTAGTCCAAGACCAGTACCACCTTGGGCCCGAGAGCGTGCCTTATCTACCCGGTAAAAGCGGTCAAAGACGTGTGGTAAATCCTTCTTAGGAATACCTAAACCTTGATCAGAGATACTCAAAATAACGTGATTGTTGGTTTCCAGTAAACGGCAAGTCACAACACCGCCATCAGGTGAGTATTTAATCGCATTATTCATAATATTATCGATAACCTGCATAAATTTATCGGTGTCGATTTCAACCCATAAGTCACGTTTAGTGAATTCACGTTTAATCGAATATTTTTTGTTGGCCGGTAAATTTCTAGCCTCAGTTCGATTATTGTCCGCGGCACTCGTATCTGCCTTAATCATCATATCAAACCGATTGAGCACGTAATTAAATAACTCATTAAGGTTAACTAACTCCATATCCATTTTGACGGTCCCGGAATCCATTCGGGACAGGCTCAACAGATCATTAATCATCCGGATCATTCGGTCTGTCTCTTCCTGCGTTACGTGTAGGAAGTCTGGCGCAACCTTAGGATCCTTCCAGGCACCATCCGTTAAGGCCTCTAGATAGCTACGCATTGAAGTTAACGGCGTCCGTAATTCATGAGAAACGTTGGAAACAAACTGCCGCCGTTCGCGCTCATCCTTTTGTTGTTCCGTGACATCATGTAAAACACAAACGATCCCCGAAATAAACCCAGTTTCACGTTGAATCAAAGAAAATTCGGCGTGTAGGATTAAATCATGTTCGTGACTAGAAAAATCTAACATTAATTCCGTTTGGTTTTCCAATAAGTCTCGAATAGTGTGATCGTTCCCAATTTTTAAAATCTGTAAAATTGATTGACCAATCACAGCGCTATCGTCAACATCAAGGAAATCAGCTGCCGCCTCATTAATAATGATCACGTTTCCCCGCCGATCCGTTGAAATAACACCATCGGTCATATGTGATAAAACCGAGTCCAAACGACGACGCTCTGCTTCTGAGGCCTCCTGTGCTTCTTCAACCCGAACTGACAAATTATTAACGGCTACAGCTAATTGTCCTAATTCATCCTGCCCGTAAATTCGAACCTGCCCTGAATAATCACCACGGGCCATTCGAATAGCCTGTTTTTTCATCTCATCAATTGGCCGTGTAATCGCACGACTAATCACAATTGCAATTACTGAAGAGAAAAGCGCCGCCACTAACGAAGCCGTCAAAAAGATAATGGTAATGCTATTAATCCCCTTATACACACTTTCCATATTGGCGCGTACGTAAATAGCACCAACCACGCTATTACTATCGCCGCTAGGATTAATTAACGGAACGATCGTGACGTAATAGCTTGCTTGGTTCTTTTTATCATAGGACAACGTTTCGTACGAACGATTATTATAGAGGACGTTCTTAACGTCACTATCAGGCGTTTTTTGGCCAACTTCACCTTGATCGTTGACATCACTAGTACCACGAATAATACCTTTACTATCAACAACGCGAATATCGGCGGAATTATTAAGGTCCGCTAAAACATTGCCGATCTCTTTGTTGGCCGAAGTTGCATCCGTCTTCAATAAGTCATCTGCCAATTGGTTATTCACGTAAGCTGGTGTTTGAACCTGTTGTTTAAAAGTTTGAATATTCTGTTGTTCTAACTGTTTGACAAAATAAGCCCCAATGATTTCCAAGGTTACCATCAGCAGCAGAATAAATACCAGTGCAATTTTAAAATTAATTGATTGAAAAAAATGGATTTTTTTATTCATAATGAATCCTTAATCTGACTTTCTGTTGCCCAATAAATATAAAATAATTTTTACGCTAATTAGCCGCTGTAACACCACGACAATATACGATAAGCAGTACAATTTTCTTGTACTGCTTATTGGCTATACTGTAAAAAGCATTAGTGCAACACATTGCTAGTGCGATGCTATTTCTAATAGTGCATATGGCTCTATTCCGCTTCTGGGTTTCGCAAATAGTAGCCTACACCACGACGGGTAACTAACCATTCTGGATGACTTGGGTTATCCTCGATTTTTTCACGTAAACGTCGTACTGTAACGTCAACCGTCCGAACATCACCAAAGTAATCGTAGCCCCAAACTGTTTGGAGTAAATGTTCACGCGTCATGACTTGGCCAATGTGTTGCGCTAAATAATGTAGTAACTCAAATTCACGGTGGGTTAACTCAATTTTGTCCCCACGCTTAGAAACAATATATGCATCAGGGTGAATAGTTAAATCACCAATCTGAATTTCGTTATTTTCATCATTTTCTTGTTGTTGAGCATTATTAATCGTTCCTTGACGGCGTAGATTAGCCTTAACTCGGGCAACAAGTTCGCGATTAGAGAAGGGTTTAGTTACGTAATCATCGGCGCCCATCTCCAAGCCTAATACTTTATCAATCTCAGAGTCCTTGGCCGTTAACATGATAATTGGCATATCATGATCTTTCCGGACTTCACGCGCAACCTCCAAGCCATCAATCTTAGGTAACATTAGATCGAGTATAATTAAATCAGGATTTTCTTCACTTACTTTTTCTAAAGCTTCTTCACCATCATATGCCGTAACAACATCATAACCTTCTTTAGTCAAATTAAATTTAACAATATCAGAAATCGGTTTTTCATCGTCAACGACTAGAATTTTTTTTGCCATGTGTGGGTATCCTCCTTGGATGCGCTTCGGTTACAATTATAACCATTCAGGTAAGTCTTGGCAAAATAGGCGTTAAATTTTACCTTTGTGTGCTTATCGCTTACCAATTAAAACGCTAACGTAATTTTATAACTGAAACTTGAAAGTATGAAGACAGACTGATCCCTTGGTATCACAGGGCATATTTTAATTAATTTAACCATTTAGCT
>NZ_RHNQ01000009.1 GCF_003946275.1 Loigolactobacillus backii | reverse complement strand
ACTACGCCATAGCAGCACGAGAATTGGTCCAAAATTGTGCGGTATGCCGATATTAAACCTCGTATGAATAATTCGGGAAACAACTAAAATGCTTAAAGAGGCTGGGACAAAAGTCCCAGCCTCTTATTGTTTCTGAACGTTACCCTAGAACGTGCGCTAAACACGACTACAGCTAATCCAATAGCCATAGTATGGTTATTAGATTAGCTTGCCTGACGCAGTGAACCTAAAACCGACTTTTTGTCCTACTTTTTTAGCGAACTCGTTTTAAATGACCAACAATCAAGCTAACTATTCCAATTAACATTAAAACTATGCTAGGCAGTGTAAAACTGCTAATAATCGAATTCCCTAACTGGGTAGCCACTTCACTAAACTCTTTTGCCGCAATGGCCAGATAATCAACAATCCCTAAGGCGTTCATTCCTATTCGTAGTAAAAATAGGAGTCCGCCACTAATTAAGGCTGCCCAACCAATATGCCGTAACGTCAAAAATAAATGATGATCACTAATCAATAATAGGATTAAACCGACTACTGAAATAACTAAAGCAATCCAAAAGACGGCCTGAATGATCTGATTATAACTAGCCAATTGTGATTCAGCTTGCGTCACTTGTGGCACCTGCAGCATTTGTTGATAACTTGAAGTAAGCTGCGTTGTGATTAAATCAACAATTGTTGTCGAACCTGCTAGTAAGGGCACATTCTTTTCAATTGCGGTCGTTAAATTTTGCTTAACGTGGGCAATAATGTGGGTCGTACTTACAGGATCAGTTTTATTTGCGTAAATATTTTTAATCGTTTGCGTCAGATCACTTTGCACCGCAGTTTTAGTTACTAAATGAGCGACTGCAGATGCCGGAATGTGATACTGCGTTGCGTAATTCACGGCCTCAGTATTAACTTTTTTCGTCAGTGTCTTGGCAGCGTTAGTTTTAGTGATTTCATTAGCAACAAAATCTGGATTAAATGCTGTTTGCCTTAGAACCCCACTACCGACGGCTATAAATAAGCTAAAAGTTAAAATAATAGTTAGTAGTGCACCGATCACAGAATGGTGTTTTACGGGCCGTGGTTCTTTTTGAGCGCGATTACCCTGTTGCTGTGCTCTTCGTGTTTCACGCATGACGTTTTCACGTCCTTTCGTCAAATTAAACTTATTTTACCACAGAATTGACCCGGACACTGTCAACCATTTTGAACATGACTTATAATAAGGATAAATCGATTAGAAAGTTGGATCGCAATGACAATCAAAACAGTCCTCTTTGACCTCGATGGTACCTTAACCGACTCAAAGCCAGGAATTATTAATTCGTTAAACTATTCAATTAAAAAACTTGGTTTACCGCAAAAATCGGCGGCTACCCTACAGCTTTTTATCGGGCCACCACTGTTGGCCTCATACGAAAAATACTTTGGTCTAACAGCACTGCAAGCAGAAGATGCCCTTAAGGCCTACCGAGAATATTACGTTGAACAAGGTATTTTTGAAAATTCCGTTTATCAAGGTGTCCCGGCGATGCTTGCTGCATTACAACAAACTGGTTACCAAATTTTTATGACAACCTCTAAACCTGAAAAATACGCGGAACAAATCTGCGAACACTTTGGTCTAACAACCTATTTTAATGGTATTTATGGTGCCAGTATGGATGAAAAACGCGCAGCAAAGAGTGAAATCATTGCCTACGCCCTCAACGCGGAAAAGCTCACCCAGCCTGCCAAAATTGCTATGGTTGGTGACCGGGAAAATGACATTAATGGTGCCCATGATCACCATTTACAAAGTGTTGCGGTAACTTATGGTTTCGGCTCAATAACAGAACTCTCGGCCGCCAAACCGACAAAATTTATTGACCAGCCAGAAAAATTACTACCAACCTTGCAATTACTCTAACAAGCCACTGGTGTGCGCCGCAAAGGATATTTAGATTCCACTTTTCAATTTAAGATCATTACTGATGTTGTCACCGCTTATTTTGGTGCGTACCTTTTAAGACCGAATCTTTTTGTTTCTCAATAAGTAGTCATATTCTGATTCACTTTATCATTTAAGTGTTCGCGAAGTGCTGGCTCCTCCTAGCAATACCAGTGGATTGAATTAACTATTAATTACCTGAAAGGAAGTTAGCGCTTATGAATACAAATGAAATTATTACCTTAGTAACCGGCGGTAATCGCGGTATGGGATTAGAAGTTGTCAAAGAATTGAGTCAAAAAGGTCAGCGGGTCATCATGGGATCGCGAAATTTGGAAAAGGGAAAGGCGGCTATTGCTCAGTTAGCGCAAATAGAAATCAAAGCAGATTTGGTCCAGTTAGATGTAACAGATCCAATCTCTGTCTCAAAGGCCGCCCAAATAATCACTGATAAATACGGGTATCTTACCATACTAATCAATAATGCCGGTGCGGTATTTGATTTTCAACAAAAGCCGTCTGAAGTTAAATTGACTAATCTCCGCGCGGATTTTGAAATTAACTATTTTGGTCTGGTTGACGTCACCCAAAAGATGTTACCTTTACTTAAAAAGAGTTCAAAGGCCAAGATTATTAATATTTCAAGTATCATGGGCTCTAAGACCGAAACGCTGAATCCCAAGGCAAACGTCTATCACGCTGTGGCAGTCGGTTACCAATCAGCAAAGGCAGCGGCTAACATGTATACTGTTCAGCTGGCTAAGGAAATGTCTAGCGCTAATTTGCCAATTACAGTCAATGCAATCGACCCAGGTATGGTGGCAACCGAATTTGGCGGTGCCACACCTGAACTGGTCAAGAAATTAGGAGCAAAACCAGTTAGTTTTGGAATCGCACGTACAATTGAACTTGCCACTAGTCCCAATAATCAAGCTACTGCTACTTTTACGAATACTTACGGAACTGTCGCTTGGTAAATTATTTTTACAATCTGCGATTTAGATTAAACTTGGCGAAAAAACATTAGTAAAATTAATTTCTCGATACACCTGCCATAATTGATTGAATTTAAAAAGAGGTGGAACAGTATGGCATTAAAAATTGAACGAATCTATACAAAACCAGTTGATACTGCCGGCTACCGAATTTTGGTTGATCGTGTTTGGCCACGTGATATTTCTAAGGTCAATGCAGCATTGGCCAGCTGGGAAAAAGAGATTGCGCCTAGTAAAGAATTGCGGCAGTGGTTTAACCACGAAATTTCTAAATACCCGGAATTTAAACAACGTTACCTCACCGAATTAAATAGTAATCCAGCAACTACTGATTTTTGCCAACTAGTTAAAGAAAAACTGGCCGTTGGTAACGTCATTTTACTTTTCGGTGCAAAGGATGAGACTCATAATCAGGCCGTCGTTCTTCAAGAATTTCTCCAGCAGAAACTAGTTCAATAACTTTATTTATTTCCGAGACGCAAAGAACGTAGCCAAGTAACGGCTACGTTCTTTTTATTGCGTCTTAAAAATTGGCTATATTACTGGCAGATAGATCAAATCAAGTAGTTGCTTTGACTCAATTAATGAACCTTAACTTCTTCTTCCTTATCCAAAGCTTTATTAGCCGTAGCCAACATCAGCCGAATTCGATTAAGTTGGTTAACAATTGAAACACCAGGATCGTAGTCAATTGGAGCGATGTTTGCCTTCGGATATTCCCGGCGTAATTCTTTGACCACACCTTTACCAACCACGTGATTGGGCAAACAACCAAATGGCTGCATGCAAATGATATTATTGACGTCTTCTTTCAACAGACTAATCATTTCACCAGTTAAGAACCAACCTTCTCCAGTTTGATTTCCTAATGAAAGTACCTTGCTGGCATCATTTGCTAACGTTTCAATTGCATCAATCCCAGTAAAACGATCGGAAGCAACTAAGGCCGCCTGCATTGGCTTCTCACACCAATTAATCAGTTTCAGGCCCATCTCCGCCAGAACCTCTGACTTTTTAGCAAAACCAAACTGTTTATACTTATAGATTTGATTATAGAGCGAGTAATTCATGAAACCGACAATATCAGGAACAACGGCTTCAGCACCTTCACTTTCTAATAAATGAACAAGATCATTATTAGCGATTGGCGAATATTTAACTAAAATTTCACCGACTAAACCAACTTTTGGTCGGATTTCATCAGTTAACGGAACAGTATCGAAGTCGCGAACAATTTGGCGAACGTTCTTTTTGAATTGCCGGAAGCTGCCCTTAACGATACTTGGTTTAACAAGCTTTAACCAATCCGCATGCATTTGGTCAACTTGCCCTGGATTCTGTTCATAAGGGCGAGTCTTATAAACCACACGCTCGAATAAATCACCATACAAGAAACCTAATGCTACTCGTTTGAGTAACGGTAAGGTTAACTTGAAGCCAGGTGTTTCTTCAACGCCTTGATTACCTAATGACATTGAAACAACTGGAATCTTTGCGAAGCCAGCGTCCTTCAAGGCCTTACGGATTAGTGGAATATAGTTGGTTGCTCGGCAGCCACCACCTGTTTGTGTCATCATCACGGCAGTATGATCCAGATCATATTTGCCACTCTTCAATGCCTCTAACATCTGGCCAATTGAAATAATTGCTGGGAAACAAGCATCGTTATTAACAAACTTCTGCCCTTCATCAATTGCGTGGTGGTCATCAGTTGGCAAATTAACCACGTTATAACCAGACGCTTGTAAAGCAACATCAACCAACCCATTTTGATGAATTGGGGACATCATTGGCATCAGTAAAGTATAGTGTTCTTTTTGCATATCTTTGGTAAAGGTAATTGGTTTGTCATCTTCGAATTGTTTCGTTGGCATAATCAAACGTTTATTTCGTTCCTTAACCGCGGCCTTTAACGAACGTAACCGAATTCGAACTGCACCCATATTGGTACCCTCATCAATTTTCAAAACGGTGTAAAGTCGATTGTACTGGCTCATAATATCTTCAACCTGGTCCGTATCAATGGCGTCTAGGCCACAACCAAACGAATTTAACTGAACTAGTTCCAGCTGTGGATCACGCGCCGCTACTCGAGCCGCAGCGTAAAGACGGGAATGATAAACCCACTGATTGACAACTCGTAGACCTTTAACGTCGCCAAGATGCGCAATTGAGTCTTCCGTCAACACGTTAAAGCCTTCCGCAGTCATAATCTGCGAAATACCATGATTGACTTCAGGATCAAGGTGATAAGGTCGGCCAGCTAAAACAATCCCCCGTTCACCATTTTGTTTTAATAAACGTAAGGTATCTTCACCGCGATCGCGAACCTGCTGTTTAAAGTGTTCTAATTCAGCATAGCCCGCTTCTAAGGCCGTTTTGACTTCATCTAAGCTAACGTCAAAACTACTAAGTGCCTCACAAAGGTTTTTCGCCGTTGATTCGTGATCGGCCAAGTTTAAATAAGGATCAAGGTAGTTCACTTTACCCTCACGAATCTCGTCAACATTATTTTTGATAACATCGGGGTACGACTGAACAATTGGACAGTTAAAATGGTTTTGTGCATCTTTATTTTCTTCGCGTTCATAAACAACTCCGGGATAGAAGATTGTCTTAACGCCCTTGTCAATTAAAGCCTGAATATGGCCATGAACTTGTTTGGCCGGATAACAAACTGTGTCGCTAGGAATTGTTTCAATCCCTTTTTCGTATTGTTCTTTGCTGCCCTTTGGTGATAATTCAGCGCGAATGCCTAACTTAGTGAAAAAAGTTTGCCACATAGGATAGTCTTCGTACATATTTAGAACGCGTGGCATTCCAATAATACCCCGGGTAGCTAATTTTTTACGTAGTGGCCGGTAACTAAATAGTAATTTATACTTTTCTTGAACAAGATTAATTTTACCGTTACTCTTCGGCACTCGTTGCTTCATGCCCCGTGCCTCACCACGTTCACACCGATTACCGGTGACAAAGCGGCGCCCATCATTAAAAATAGTGATCGTTAAGGCACAGTTGTTTTCACAAAGGCCACAGTGCATAAATTCTTTTTTAGAGGTTAAGTTATCCATCTGTTCAGGCTTTAGTAAGGTTGTTTGGTCCCCATCTTGGTACGCCTCTTCGGCGATCAACGCCGCCCCATAAGCGCCCATTAAACCCGCAATGTTAGGCCGGATTACTTGGCGCCCAGAAATAAGTTCAAAGGCCCGTAAAACGGCCTCATTATAAAAAGTCCCACCTTGACAAACAATATTCTCGCCTAAATCTTCAGGCCGCCGTAATTTAATAACCTTATAAAGGGCATTTTTAATTACCGACATTGATAAGCCGGCAGAAATGTCACCAATTGAGGCACCCTCTTTTTGAACTTGTTTGACCTTAGAGTTCATAAAGACAGTACAGCGGGAACCAAGATCAGCGGGATGCTGTGCAAGCAAAGCCGCCTGCGCAAAATTCTTAACTGAATACTTTAGTGAGGTCGCAAACGTTTCAATGAAAGAACCACACCCAGAAGAACAGGCCTCGTTCAATTTAATTGTCGCTAAAGCATCGTTTTTAACGGTCATTGCTTTCATATCTTGACCGCCAATATCGAGGATAAAATCGACGTTTGGTTGGAAATAATGAGCCGCTCGGTAATGGGCTACCGTTTCAACTTCACCAATATCAACCATTAAGGCGTTTTTGATTAAATGTTCACCGTAACCAGTAACGGCCGTTTTACCAATAACCACATCAGCAGGTAATTTAGCGTATAAGTCCCTCAAAATTTCTTCCGTTTTCTTTAGCGGATCGCCATCATTGCTGTCATAATAAGTATATAGTAGCTTGTGATCGGTACTCATCAAAGCCACTTTAGTTGTGGTTGATCCCGCATCAATTCCTAAAAAGGCCGTGCCGTGATAACTAGCTAGATCACGTTCTTCAACCTTAGCCTGGGCGTGGCGCTTGCGAAATTCCTGCAACTCATCATCATTTTTAAATAATGGCGCTAAGGAGCGGGAAGGTTTCATAACACTATCATCGCCGTTAACTAACCGATCGGCCAAAGTGACTAACGTTATTTCTGGTTGGTCAGCAGCATAAAATGCGGCACCTTTAGCCACAAATAATTGTGGATCAGCTGGAAAGACAACATCTTCTGGTGCTAAATTCAAAGTATCAATAAAACGGGCGCGCAGTTGATCCATAAAATACAGTGGGCCACCAAGAAAGGCCACCTTACCGCGAATTTTACGACCAGAGGCCAACCCGGCGATTGTTTGGTTGACCACTGCCTGAAAGATACTCGCAGCGATATCCGCCTTTTTAGCACCATCATTAATCAGCGGCTGAACATCCGTTTTTGCAAAGACACCACAACGCGAAGCAATCGGATAAATCATTTCGTAATCCCTAGCCATTATATTAAGGCCATTTGCATCGGTTTTTAAAAGTGTTGCCATTTGGTCAATAAAAGCACCAGTCCCACCGGCACAACTACCGTTCATCCGTTGTTCAAGTGAAGCACCAAAGAACGTAATCTTGGCGTCCTCACCACCAAGTTCAATACTGACATCCGTTTGCGGAATTAATTCCTCAACCGTTTTGGTACAAGCAATAACTTCTTGAATAAATTTAAGTTGTAGTAAGTTTGCGAGGCCCATACCACCAGAACCCGTGATTGTAAATGAAATTGGCACAGTCGGCCCTAATTCCTTAATTGCTTCATCGATAATTTTTTTACTCGCTGTTTTCACATCGGAATAATGGCGCTCATAACGAGCAAATAACGTCTCATTTTGCTCATTCATAATAACAAGTTTCACAGTTGTCGACCCAACGTCGATCCCACCACGTAGTTTTGTCATAGTATTCCTCCCATCTAAGTCTCTCGCCCTTAGCGATCACATCAGTTGTCCTTCATTAACTAACAGATCGTTGAATAACCAACAACTTGTCTGTTATACTATATATGTTTAGTCTACTGCTTCACAATGTTTATGCAATCAGCAATTTAGGCCGATTTGTGAGCTTACACGACGAACAGTTTAAAATTGTTGGATATCTGGTTATTTTATTTTTGCATAGGCCGGTAAAGTCCCAGGAAATATCCATTCTACAAATAATCAATTTTTATATGTTATCGAACTCTACTCAAAAAACGTTTAGGAAGTGCCTCTATGGCCAAACAAACTGATTTGCGTGTTATTCGAACTAAAAAGATGATCTTCAGTGCTTTTATGAAATTGGTGGAAAAAAAAGGCCTTTCTGCCGTAACAATTCAGGAAATTGCCGATGAGGCAATGATCAATCGTGCTACCTTCTACGCCCATTTCAAGGATAAGCAGGACCTTTACCAACAAATTTTCAATAAAGCGATAACTTCATTCGCGAAAATTCTGGATGCTGATATCATCCGCGATGGCAACAAACTCAAAATAAATACAATTGAAACCCTCTTAACGCAACTCTTTCAAGAAATCTGGGCCAACCGTGAATTTTTCGTATTAGCATCTAGCGAAACCAATCAAAATACGTTGGCAAAAATGCTTCAGGATCTTTTACAAAAAAGATACGCACAATTATTCTCGCAACTTAAAATTACCCAGGACGAAACACCCATTCCGACTAGCTTTATTGTTTCCTACATGACTTCGATTTTTATTGGCACGGTTCATTGGTGGGTGTATTCTGATGGTAGTTTTTCACCGGAGCACCTCGCTAAATTAATCATTCAGTTAATCGCCAATGGTCACTTGACCGTACTTGGTCTTGAAATGGTTAACGATTAACGATCTGATTGAACAAATTTTACCGTTAAAGACACTTTTTATGGTACAGTATTGACGAAAGGCAACTTCTTTTAAGCTGCCTTTATTTGTGACCACGTTTCTAGTGCACGCTATGGGGTTACAAGGAGTGTTTGAAAAAGCCAATTTTTAAGCACGTTTACACTAAATCAGTCAGAAGAATACTTTCGCAAAAGTAATTTTTAAACATGGCCCAAATAAACCGTTGGCCTTTGAAAATAAATTTCATGTCACATAACCCTTACAGAACTTAGGAGGATCCACAAATGGTAGAACAGACAGCAAATCAGGCATTACCCATCACAACTGGCAGTAATTTTCGTGAACTTGGTGGTTACGAATCACAAAACGGTCAACACGTTAAGTACCATAAATTAGTGCGTTCAGGCCTATTAGGCGAACTAAATTCCCGTGACTTAACCTATTTAAGTGATTACGGTGTCCGTCAAGATATCGATTTTCGTTCAAATGATGAAGTTACTCAAACACCAGATAAGGTTCCTGTTCGTGCAACCTATCACTATCTTCCAGTATTTGATTATGATCAGACCCAAAATTCACAATCAATGCACGAATTAGAAATTGAATACCGGGATAATCCAAATAGCGGCCATGAACGAATGCTCAAGGTCTACCATAATTTGATTGCCGATCCCCACGCCAAAAAAGTTTATCATGATTTTTTTGCAACGTTATTGGCTAATACAGAGGATAATGAGGCTGTTTTATTTCACTGTACTGCTGGGAAGGACCGTACTGGTATGGGTGCCGTTTTCTTGCTCACTGCGTTAGGTGTGGACCGTGAAACAATTAAGGCTGATTATTTACTAACAAATACAATTGCGGCCCCGCACATTGAACACCGGCTCGCTGAATTAAAATCACTAAACGCACATCAAAACGTCGTCACAAATATTCAGTCGCTGTTAACCGTTCATCCTGATTACCTGGCTACTGCCTTAACTGAAATTAAGCACGAGGCTGGTGATCTAAAAAATTACTTGCACACTGATCTTGATCTGAGTGATCACGATATCAAGGAACTTCAACAAATTTACTTAGTATAAAGCACCTAAAAGGACTTCAGAATTGCCAGCTAAGATGGCCAATTCTGAAGTCCTATTTATTTTCTATTTTAAAAACGTATCAATAACCTGATGGTAAATTTGGATCGCAGCCAAATAATCTGAAATTACTACGTTCTCATCAACTTGATGTCCCGAATCGTTACCCGGTCCAAAAATAACAATTGGAAATCGTTTTGCAGCGTGAATAAATTCTGAAGCATCCGTTGCGCCACTATCGCCAACTACTGGAATTTCCCGATCCAATCGTTCAGCAGCAATTTGTTTAACTAGCTGAACAAATGGTGCCTTAGGGTTGCCAGGTAACGGACTTTCTGGATAATGATAAGTGATTTCAAGATGAACACCATCTATTTGATTAAGCTCAGCAACTAATTGCGTTATTTCTGTCATTAAATTTTTGGTTGGGTATGCCGGAATTGTCCGCACATTGCCTGACAGCATTGCCCGTGCCGGAATACTATTAATCTGATCACCACCAGAAATCAACGTAATATTATGTAATAGCCCACCAAGTACCGGATCAACCTGATCCTTGCTGGCCATTAACGCCTGAATTCGCGGATAGAACAATAGTAGATTCTGAATAGCATTAATACCGCGTTGTGGCTCGGCACTATGAGCGCTCTTACCGACAGACATGACAGTATAGTCAATGACACCGCGGTGCGTGTATTCAACATTCAGGTTACTAGGCTCGCCAATGATTAAAGCATCTAAATCATCCGCAAATCCCTGTTTAGTTAACTGGGCGGCACCGTACTCCCCGGTTTCTTCACCAACAGTTGCAAATAAACGAATTTTCCCGTTAAAAGGTGTCCCTGCCGCTAAGAGATCTAACAAAACGCAAACCATAGCCGCTAACCCGCTCTTCATATCAGTAGCACCGCGACCATAAATCTTATTCATTGCCTCAGTTCCACTAAATGGTGGGTACTTCCAATTAGCAACATCCCCTGGCGCAACAACGTCGGTGTGCCCGGCTAGACCAATTATTTTTCCATCAGCCTGACCATTCACTGTAATTACTAAATTAGTTCGGCCTGGTGCGTACTCAACGCGCGTTACTTGTGCAGCCGGATACGGATGAAATAAATCCGCAATATAATCCGCCACGGTCGCTTCATTTTGATTAACTGATTTAATTTGAATTAGTTTTTTTAAAATTGATAGCGCATTTTCTCTCTTCATAAGCGACAACTAACCTTTCCATTTCCCAATTAAGTACATCATAGCAGAATTGGCCCACTTTTTTTAATTAAAATTAAAAAAAGTGGGCCAAAGTAATCCGCTTAGAGAGTGGTTGAAAAAGTGGTTAGCTTCTACTTCGCAGTTAAAGTTAGTTATTTACAAAGATCATAACTGGCTGATGCTGCTTCGAATGTTGTCTATTCTTGTGGTAAAAGCATTTTACTAACACGGCTTAGATTGCCTACCGCTAGTTACTTTGTCCCACTATTTAGATCGATGTCTGATTAGTTGTTTGATCGGTAGTGGTTTTATTTGAAGTATCGGAATTAGAATCCGTATGCCCTAGATACCGTTGCAATAAGTTACTGGTTAGAACGGGGGTCTTAGTCAAAATAGTTTGGGCAACGGTTGATTCCTGCAGTTGATTTTGAAATGACTGCACTGGTAACAGCGCGCCAATGCAAAGAACTACAAAAACCATCAGGTAAGTAATCACGAAACCAACAATGCCACCTGCCAAACCATTGGCCTGATGGATAACCGGTAAAAAGGTAATGTAACGTGATAATCTAGCAATAAAGTGAATTAGCATCCAGCCAATTGCAGTAAGTAACAAAAAGGCAATTGAATTTGCAAGTCCAAAATTGGTTGTCGTTGTTCCAGTTAGATTAGCTAATGCCACCCCAACTGTTTGGTAGGTCATTCGGGCAAAGATAAAAACGGCAATATAGCCTAGTGAATATAATAATTCAACAATTAGGCCACGATGCAAGCCGCGATAGATTGCTAAGCCTAAAAGCACAACGATAATAATAGTTAATAGCATGGTGGCGGGCTCCTCTTCATTATTAATGTCTATTTTTACGTTAACGTAAAAATCTCATTTTCATTGGATGTCCATTCTCCTTGCACGAAAACCGTGCACTCGAAACATGGCTCCTCTTCATTATTAATGTCTATTTTACGTTAACGTAAAAATCTCATTTTCATTGGATGTCCATTCTCCTTGCACGAAAATCGAGCACTCGAAACATGGCTCCTCTTCATTTTCAATGTCTATCTTTCGTGTAAACGTAAAATCTTTTCTACATGTTAGCACAGTGCTAGTGAATAAAAACGGTCTGAAGGCCGATTTAAGTATTCGTTAAGCATTATATATTAAATGCCGGTTAAATTTACTTTTTTGAATATACCTTAATAATGACATAACTATAAGTATAAATTTAATTATTTTAGGCTTCTTAAAGTTAAACATGTTAAAATAGACTAATTATCGAGTGAAATGGGGAATAATTGTGGCAAGTAGTCAAATCGCTATTAACCTACTGATTATGTTAATCACCTTTCTCTTTGCGGCTTTCTTCGTTGCCTGTGAATTTGCCTTAGTTCAGGTTCGACCTAGCGCTTTAGAGGAAGAATTAGAAAAACGTGGGGGTAAGTCACGTAAAATCAGTACCGCTTTAGACATGGTACACAAATTAAATGAATATTTATCGACTACTCAAGTTGGGGTTAGTGTTGCTGGGATTATTTTAGGTTGGATTGGTGAATCAACAGTGGAATCCATTTTAATTGATCTATTCAATCTTGATCATTTACTGAGTCCCGCCGTTTTACACATTGTTGGCGCAATTCTCGGTGTCCTAGTTCTAACCTACTTAGAAGTTGTCTTTACCGAAATTGTTCCAAAAAATATCTCAATTGATATGCCAATGCAGGCGATGATGTTTGTCACAACACCATTACATTATTTTCACATTCTATTTTATCCGTTTGTTTGGCTCCTAAATACTTCCTCAACTGGCGTCGTTAAATTAATCGGCTTACAACCAGCAGATGAAGAAAATGCTAACTATTCGCAGGCTGAAATTTTGAAATTATCTAAAAATGCAGTTTCCGGCGGTCAATTGGAACGAAATGACTACATTTATATGGAACGTGCTTTTGAAATGAACGATAAAGTCGCTAAGGATATCATGATTGATCGCACTTCCTTAATTGTGGTTGATGTTACAGCAACTGTTGCCGAAGTAATTGATCTTTACGTTAAAGAAGGCTTCAGCCGTTTTCCAGTCGTTGAACACAATGACAAGGACGACATTTTAGGCTACGTTTATAATTACGATTTAATCAAACAAGCCGAAAGTGATGATTCAATTCACGTCAGTAAAATGCTTCGCAATATTATTACCGTTCCAGAAACGGCCTCATTACAAACCGTGTTGGCACAGATGGTCCAAAAGCAAACACCAATTGTCGTCGTTGTTGATGAATACGGTGGTACCAGTGGTATTGTCACTGATCGGGACATTTATGAAGAACTTTTTGGAACCGTTAAGGATGAAAATGAAAAACCTTCTGAAGAATATGTGCTCAAGCAGGCCGATGAAACTTACCGGGTTAATGGTAAAATAACGCTTTACGATTTTGAACGCTACTTCAACGTTAAAATCAAAAGCTTTGATGACTCAGACGTCGTCACTTTAACTGGTTTTGTCATGAAAGATAATCCTAGTATTCATTTGAATGATATTGTTCAAATCGATCAGTTTTCTTTAAAAGTTGCCGATATGGAAAATGCCTACATCAATTGGTTTGAGGTTAAAATTCAGCCGATAATACCGAAACTTGTCGAAAGTGAGCAAGACGAGCAAAAATAAGCTTTTAATTGCATCCATTTGCTGCGCACAAATACTAATCAAAACAGGAGGTCACGACATAAATTATCTATGTCGTGACCTCCTGTTTTGCTTTTTCATACAATATAGCTAAAACATGTTTCATAAAACAGCCATCGAACAGCGGCTGTCAATTTCATTAGGCTACTAATTTCTAATTAACTATTTATTTAAACTATTTTGGATTTGGCGAATTCCAAACGATAACGCAATGACCATCAAGACACCTAATCGTAACAGTCGAAAAGGCCCAATTCCAAAGTGACCGCGATGGGTTAATCGATAAATAATTGCGTAGCCTAAAAGTACGGCCACTAAAAAAGCCAAAATACCTACCCCTAATTGACGCCAATTAATTTGTCGTTTAATTTTTGAAACTTCCCTTCGTTCCCTTTGGCAATAATTAAAATAATTGTAAGGCGAAAATTATAGAACTGGCGATAACAATCTAGAAAAATTCTGTTTTAATACTAGCCAACGTGATTGATCATCGATTTCGGCCTGCGTTAACAAGCGAGAATCAGTCATATCCTTTTCAAAAATTCGAGCCAGCTGGCGTGCAACTTTAATATCATAAAGAAAAGCGTTCACTTCAAAATTCAACTTATAACTCCGAAAATCCTGATTTGCTGAACCAACGGTCGCCAATTTACCGTCAGTGACGACTGTTTTAGCGTGGAGGAAGCCTTTTTCGTAGATGTAAATTTTAACCCCGGCCGCGAATAAAATTTTTGCGTAATACTGCGTTGCCCGGTAAATGAACGGATGATCTGGCATATTCGGAATCATTATGCGAACATCAATCCCCGATTCGGCCGCAATCGTTAGCGCCGAAAGTACACTTTCATCCGGTACTAAATAGGGCGATTGAATCCAGACATTTTTTTTGGCCATACTAATCATTTTAATGTAACCAGATTTAATTTGTTCTTTCTGTGCTGACGGGCCAGAGGTCACAATTTGTAACGCCGTTGTTGCATCCTTCGGCCGTAATGGCGTCGGGAAAAAACGTAATTGGTAATTAAGGTGTCGATCTTCTTTAACCGAGGCATTCCAATCCATAATAAAATGTGTTTGTAACGCCATAACACCGGTACCAATAATACGCAGGTGCGTATCACGCCAATAACCAAATTTCTTACTTCGACCTAAATATTGATCACCCACATTAAACCCACCGGTATAGCCGATTTGACCATCCACCACGACAATTTTACGATGGACATGATAATTTAAGCGGGTTTTGGTGATTGAATTATGCGATGTGATGAAGGTCGCCGCTTGGCCGCCTAATGACTCCAAGGTGCGGAACCACTTTGCCGTTGTCCCGTGCGAACCAAATGCATCGTAGAGTACGCGAACTTCGACGCCCTCTTTGGCCTTTTGTTCCAGTATCCGCAGCAATTCGTTACCAATTTGATCATTATAAATTGTGTAATATTCAACGTGAATGCTATGCTTTGCCTGCCGAATGTCTTTAAATAAAGCGGCAAACTTTTCTTCACCATCAGTAAAAATCTCAACTTTATTCCGTTTAGTCAAAGGTGCCTGATCAGTCATTTCAAAAAAATGAACAAGACTGCTAGCGTTGGCGGTCATATTCTCCGATATTGGCGTTGCAAATTCAATATCATCCTTTCTTTGGGAAGCAATCATCTGGGCCAGCCCCGTGCGATCCTGATGTTCTAAATTAAAAATCTTCTCCCGGCCTAACCCACGCCCGGTAAAGAGATATAAAATAAAACCAATAACTGGCAACATTACTAAAACCAATAACCAGGCCCACGTTGTTGAAATATCACGGTGCTGGCGAAAAACCGTTACAACAGCAAGTACGGTGTTAAGGGTGATAACACAATCCCACATCACCTTAAACCAATCCATCCTCATCAACTCCTATATCTGATGTTGTCTATTATACGCCCCTAGCGCAAAAATTTCGTCAATCTTACTTGCGCGCCTTTAAAAAGAATGATTTCAAACACCACTTACTTACTAGCTATTCGTTTCAAACCAATACCAGTGTAACCACTTAGTAAAGAAAAAATTGGCGAGAGCAAACTAAAGAAAGTAAATGGTAAGTAGTCCAGCGTTGGAACCCCTAATGTATTCGCGGCAAAAACACCAGCTACTCCCCAAGGAACTAAATAATTAATCACGGTCCCGCCATCTTCCAAAACACGCCCCAATGCAACATTAGCCAGTCCAGCCTGATTAAATGCCTTTTTAAAAGCCTTGCCTGGCAAAATAACGGATAAGAATTGCTCGCCGATAAATAAATTAACACCGATCCCAGCGACAATCCCAGCTGTCACCAATTTACCATCAGTATTAAGTCGTTTGGCCAGGGGCACCATAATTGCATCAATTAAACCTAATTTCATTAAAAGACCACCAAGCGATAAGGTTAAAACAATCAACGAAACCGTCCCCATCATACTGGAAATTCCACCCCGTGTTAGTAACATATCAACATCAGTATTACCGCTTTTGGCAACAAAACCTGTTTCAATAATGGCGGCAATCTTTTTCAAGGACATTGAAGGTTGTTCAATGAAAATCATCAAAACTGAGACAAAAATATTCAAAAATAAAGTTGGAATGGCGGGCATCTTTCGCCAAGCACAGATAAACATTAAACTTATCGGCACGATCGCCCACAGTGAAACGTTAAAGTTCTGTGTTAGAACGGCAACAGTTCGATTGATTTTGCCAAAGTTTGCGGCCGCCGCACCATGGCCTAAAATTGTAAAACCCAACAGGCTAATGATAAAGGCAGGAATGGTAGTCCACATTAAATTTTCAATGTGTTTAAATAAATCTGCTCCTACGACTGCCGCGGTCAGATTAGTCGATTCTGATAAAGGTGACGACTTATCGCCAAACACAGCACCAGAAATAATTGCTCCGGCAACTAATGCCGGATTGACACCCATGGTCATTCCCATCCCAAAGAAAGCAATCCCTACAGTCGAAATAACGGTAAAAGCACTGCCAACGGACGTTCCAACGAGTGCACAAACAACAAATACTGATGGAACAAACCAACGAACGCTAATTAATTTAAAACCAAAAACCATTAACGAAGGAATAATTCCAGCAGCAATCCAAGTACTAATGAGTGCCCCAACTAAAATAAAAATAAAGATTGGAATAATACCAGTTTCAATTCCTTCTTGAATACCCTTATTAATCACCGTAAATTCAAAATGACGCAAACGCGCCCACAACATGATTAACGCAATTACTAGCATGACTGGTGTCTGTGGTGATAGGCCAAAGCCGATCACGCCAACCCCCATGATTGTTAACATAATAATTAAAACAACAAGTGCTTCACTAAAACCAACCTTTGTCCGCATTTTCTTCATCCTTTCCATAAAAAAAGTCCCTGCTGCAAAATTGCAACAGGGACGATTTAACCGTGGTACCACCCAAATTGAGACCAGAATCTGGCCTCCACTTAAAAATCGTTAACGAGATTTCTACCGTATGCTTCAACAGTAAACCGTATTTCAAGCTTATTACCCTGATCGGTTCGCAGCACCCACCGACTTCCTGACACCCAGATAATAGATTACTTAAAGGTCTACCTCACACTTTTATTAAACTCATTGGAGCATAGCATCAAATTACTTAGCCGTCAACTAAAGAGTGTTGGGAAAAGCGATTAGCTTCCGAGCATTAGCCTAAACAGACGAATTACCTTTGAAAAAGGTGATTTGGCTGTTGTAGCTACTATTCCGCAATTGAGGATTATTAGCACAAAACGCTAATAATCTAGATGCTTCATACGTTGTCCATTCAACTACGGCGAAAAGCGCCAAGTTGAAACATGGCAACCGCAGGAAGCTGCTTTTCCCAACACGTTTCCACAAATTGGTTAGAGAAGGACAAGTAAAAGCACTTTCCAAACCTGCTTTAAATTTAGCATTACTAACAATGTCGATCGGACTAAGATGGACCGAAGTCCGAGTCACAGCCAAGTACGCTAATAATCTTGATGCTTCATCCATTGCCCATTCAACTAAGGCAAAGACCGCCAAGTTGAAACATGGCAACCGCAGGAAGCTGCCTTTCCCAACACGTTTCCGCAAATTTGATCAAGGAAAGACTATTAAAAGTATCTTCCAAACACGCCTTAGTCTAAGCTCACAGTCAGTAATTGGTGGCTCAATCATAACAAGTGGTATAATTAATGGTTGTGATTATCCTAAAAAGAAGAAGGAACATTTTATGGCACAGCAATCAACATCAACTGATCAAGTTATCGATGCTAATGGACGACCTTATAATCGGCTACTATTAGTTTTAACGTTATTGGTTGGTACTTTTTCAACTTTCATTATGCAGACAATTCTAACAACGGCTTTTCCAACCCTGATGAAACACTTTAACATCACGGCGGATACCGTTCAATGGTTAACAACGGGCTTCATGCTTGTTATGGGGATTATGATTCCTATTACCGCATGATTGCTTACTCGTTTCAATTCAAAATACCTTTACATAACAGCTATGAGCTTATTTTGGATTGGTACCTTCGTTTGTTATGAAGCCAGCAGCTTCGGGATGCTGCTCACAGGGCGTTTAATTGAAGCGATGGGCGTTGGTATTTCAGCACCTGTTTTTCAAACGATTATGCTTACTATTTTCCCGCCCGCAAAACGTGGTACTGCCATGGGTCTGGCCGGAATTGTTATTGGTCTAGCACCGGCTATTGGCCCAACTCTTTCCGGTTGGATTTTAGTTCATTATTCATGGCGAATGCTGTTTTTAGTGATTCTACCAGTTAACGGCTTTGTTTTAGTATTATCATTTTTCACCATGCGGAAAGTTTTACAGACCTCACATCCAAAAATTGATATCCTATCCGTTATTGTTTCTACAATCGGCTTTGGGACCATGCTCTATGCCTTTTCATCAGTTGGTGCCAAGGGCTGGGGCGATGCCCAGGTGTACGTACCCCTTATTATTGGGATAATCTTTGTCGCACTCTTTGTCTACCGCCAGCTACACATGGACAAGCCGTTACTTGAGCTGCGTGTCTTTAGGGTTAAGGCCTTCACCTTGTCAGCAATTTTAACTGCCGTTGCCTACATGGCAATGATGGGTGTCGAAATGATCTTACCCCTCTATATCCAAACCGTTCGGGGTGAATCCGCCTTTCAGTCTGGTTTAATCTTACTACCTGGTGCCATTATGATGGGAATTATGAGCCCGATCACTGGTAAAATTTTTGACGAAATTGGTGCCAAACGTTTAGCAATGACAGGCATGATTCTACTAACCACTGGTACGGTTTTCTTTGTTACACTAACTGATAAAACGCCACTCATTTATATAACGGCACTTTATACGATGCGAATGTTCGGTATCACAATGGTCACAATGCCCGTAACTACAACTGGTATGAACGCCTTACCAATTCGCTTAATTAGTCACGGAACGGCCGTCAACAATACTGCCCGGCAAGTTGCAGCATCAATGGGAACGGCCATTTTGATTAGTATTTTAACTAACGTTACCACTAACCGACTACCGGCCAAAGTGCTTTTACACCAAACACCCCTTACCTACCGAACGCAGGCAATTAACGCTAATTTGGCCGGTTACCACGCTGCCTTCATCGTTTCACTTGTCTTCTGCGCCATCGGACTTTGCCTAACCTTTATGCTGAAAGATGGTAATAACGCACAGAGTACTTCAGTGCTGGATGCTAAGGAGGCCAAGTAACTATGATTTTAGTTTTTTTAACCATTGGAATTCTTATTTTTAGTGGCTCAATGATCTTTTTAAAAAAGAGTGGCAGCCGAAGTTGGATAAATTGGCTAAGTTTAATTTTAATTTTTGTTAGTATGGGTTTAATCACACTTAACGACACGGCACACTTCGGAATGCACGAAGTAACAAGTACCCGTAAAAGACCACTCCTATCTAGTACGCCCGCTAGTAAGATGAACTTATTACTCTACCAACCACTAGGAACAAATGGCACCGAAAGAATTTACCTTTACCGAACAAATTCAAAACAAGTAAAACCAACGCCAACTTCAACTGTCCGTACTAGTTACACCGTCAAGAAAGGACAGAATAAGGCTCAGGTTAGCATTGCTACAACGCGGTGGGTGTACCGAAATCAATTGATGCACACTTTGTTTGGTATCACTGGTGAAAATAACCAATTTCAGCGGCGACACTATACCTTTAAGTTGACCAATGCTTGGCAGACTTTAAGTACTACTGCGGCAAAAAAAATCCAAAAATAAAAATGAGTGAGTAATCGGCAGAGATTCTGCTGTTACCCACTCACTTTTATTTTTTATTCAAAAGATTTTAATTTAAGTGCCTGTCCGAGTAGCCGACCAGCTTCTTGCCGTGTTTTAGTTTGATCCATATCAAAAATAATTCCCGTGATTTCATGATCAGCAAAATCGTACCGCTCGTAATAAATATATGGATCTTCATCAGCATTATGAAAAGTATCGCTGATCTTAGTTGTGAAACCCTTCGCCCAATCATCGTTGTCAATGTTAGGAATGTCCTTACGCGTTACGTAGCCTTGTTTTTTAATCAAGTCAACTGCCTTATCAATATCTGCTTGATCGTACGTAATCTCCGGTTTTTTAGTCTTAGCCTGTTCTTCTGCCAAAATATGATCTCCTTTACAAATTAAAGGTTATTTTAGCGTTCTTGCACCGATGGGTAAATTAACACTCATTATTGTAGCCACGTTTCACCTTACTACTTCATGATAGTCCTTTTTTTGAAAATTGTTTAATGAAAGCGAATTCAAGTGGCACTATTATTAATTAAGGTCGCAATCAGATATAGAAAGTAGGCTTACTAGTATTTTCCTGACTACTTGGGCGTAAATGCGTTTAAAAAACAGGATCCGCAGATTTTAAGCGCTTTTTCAAACACTCCCTATTGAACAAAAAAAGCATCCAACACACTATTCAACTAATTTCATTTTGGCCAAACTAATTACGGCCTTGTGCTGTAAATCATCAAAGTTGATTTCATCTGTTTTGGCATAATCAGTAATATTAACTAACGCTGAATTATCGTACACTTTCTCCACTTTACCGGAAAAATCAGCTTCCATATTACCATTTGCCTTGCATCGAACAGTATTGCCTATTTGGATCTCCATAAAAATCCCTCCGTATTGTTCAATAAATAACTTAGGCCATATATTAACGCGATTATTTTGGGATTGCAAGAAAAATTTATGGTTTTTTAAAATGCCCCTTAAACTTTTTTCATTAAAAAGTACCCACCAAATTAAACATAGCGCCAAGTAGGTCCTGACACCATTTTTAACCCGACTTTATATTTTTCAATTGATAACGTAAACGTGTTTGAAGAGCCAGATTGTGTTAAATTAAGAACAGAAATTATCTTATACTTGAAGGAGTTCATCATGTTAAACATTTTATATATTTCAATCTCCGGTAATACGCGCTCTTTTGTTGAAGATTTACAAACCTATGCCGCAAAAAAACACCAAGAAGATGCCAATGAACCCCTGATTAGCCTCAAAGAAATTTCGGAAGCAACACCTTACGCTGATGAAACACAGGCCTATTTCGCCTTTGTCCCCACCTATTTAGATGGCGGAAACGGCATTGATAATGGCGTCGATGAACTGATGACCAACGCAATGGGTGAATATATTGCTTACCATAAGAACCGCGACTACTGTTTAGGCGTCGTTGGCTCCGGTAACCGTAATTTTAACGAGCAATACTGCTTAACAGCAAAAATGTACGCCCGCGATTACAACATGCCCTTTATCGGTGATTACGAGTTACGTGGAACTAGTGCCGATGTTAAACGAATTTACGCCATTTTGAAGGAACAACAATCTAAATCGGCGTAATACTAAAAAACAATGTTCTGACTATTTAAAAAATAGCGGAACATTGTTTTTTTACCTGTATTTTAAAAGCCAACTTACCGCACAATGGCGGTTGGTTCTAGTAGCACCCGCAAATAATTAAGTAGTCCTTCGAAGTAGCACCTACACATTTTTTCCATTACGTTTTAGAAAGCGCCACCGCCGGAACCACCACCAAAGCCCCCAGTGCCACCACCAGAGAAACCACCCGAACCACCACTAGTGCTTGATATTGAATTAGCAGCAACACTTGAAGAGAATGTACTCGTGAAACTACTGCTAAAATCAGTGCCGGCAAATGATTGTGAGTAAATAAATAATGGATAGCCAATTGGTAAACCAACGCGTAATTGTTCATCAGAGAAATTGGCCTTCAACGCTGCAGCAACTTTTTTGGCCGAACCAAACGCAACTGCATAGGGTAAGATCTGCTCCCACAATATTAAATCGCCAACTTTTGCCGTATCAAAATGGCCAATGTCGCGTAGCATTCGATCAAAGCCATGAAGTTTTTCAATTGCTTGACTACCTGATTGAACATAACGTGGCAAATGGCTCACTTTAACTAGCCAAACGCCCCAACTAACCACTAATAATAAACCCGCCGTAACGATAACTGGCCAGGTTAACGGACTATTTTTTGTTCCAGTTGCAATATAAAAATCACAGACAAGCGCAATCACAGTAAAAATACTGCTAATTAGCGCAAGTGTAAAAGCGTGGGAGCGTACTAGTTGATTTGTTTTATTGTTGAAGCCTAACGCGGTTGTTTGTTGCCGCTGGTGAGTTACCCAACTAGAAAAGGCGTCACTCAACCGCCCGTTTTGCTGTCTACCATAGGCCTGGATTTGGGCCATAGTGACTGAACTTGCCTTACCAATCTGGTTAAATAACAAATCAAAAAGCGGTTGCTTCAAAATAGCGGCCGATAATTTGGCCGTTTTGGTAAGCCGATAAGTTTTATGATCTGCTTCAATCACAATCTCACCTTTAGCCGCTAACGCCATTAATGTCGCTGTAAAAGCCTTTGCGTCTGGTCCATCGCGCTTCAACAAACGCTGAGCAACTGCTGGTGAGTACGGCGGAATATCAAAACTATGTGGAACTGGCGTGGGCTTAGGATAATGATCAGCAGGATGCCGCGTTAGCCAGATAAGTTGATAAATCAAATTAAATGCAGCAATCGCCAAGGCTGAAAACGCAATAATGATTGGAATTCGCCGTTGCATTTCCCGTTTCTGATTGGCCTCTTGGGCAAATTTTGCCTCTTGCTTTTGAATCTTGTGCTTCATTTTTTTAGTACTGCGTTGTGGATTTTGCGCCGTTACCGTTGTCGGAAATAGTAGGCGACTTTGAACAAAAGTTTTCGCAGGTACTTCTGCCACCTTCATCACCACACGCCCATTTTTTCGGTCAACGGTTACTTGCCCATTTAGCGGACCATGTGCCCATGCCTGCAGTCCTTGGACAGATTTTTGCGGCAATTGAATTGTAATGTGAACATTATTAAGCGGAACTTCCCAGCCGGTACCAATTACCTTCCAATTCAGCGTAGCCGTATCGGCATAGTTAGTAACCACCCCATTTAACTGGTAACGATAAATAAACGTGGCCGCCTGGTTACTAATCGGATGGTAAACCTTTAGCTGGTAGGCATCATCAGTCTGCGTTGTACTGAAAGTATTAGGCGCCCCGGTTGTATTCTCCGCTAGCCGTTGCTCGTGACCATCTTGGTCAATTGCAACCTGTGGATTAACTAATCCCTTAATACCGGCAATATCTTGTTTGTAATAGACACCATTAAAATCACCATCAAAATCATAACGAATGCGTTGGGTAACTTGCGCGTCACCGCTCTTTGTCACATTAATATTGACTGAATAATTAGTAATATTATAACTTTTCGCCGCAGCCGGTTGTGACCAGCACATAACCAACAGCAATCCTAATAGCGCTACTAACCACGAATGCTTTTTTAGCATGTCTTCACCTATCCTCACTTTAAAGAGTGTTTGAAGAGACGCTCAGTTTATGAGCATCAGCTACGTAAAAAGGCCAGTGGATCAACATTAATTTGGCTAACGTCGCCTGCTTGATAAGAAACGGCCCCGCGCTCACCTTGTTGATTCAACATAGTGACCTCAGGTGTAGCTAAGACCGACTGGCCTAGATCCATCTGTTCCTTTTTAGTGTACGTTTTTAATTTTGCTCGAATCAATTTATTTGAACTGGTCACATTTACGTCTTCCAATTGATAAAGCTGTGGAACTGTTTGAAATTGGGTGGAGTGCTTATTTTTATTGATGACTGGCATGGTGTGCGTTGCGGCGTAGGTCAAAGCTGCCAAATAATCTTGCTTAGTTGAACTGGCTTGGCCTTCCAAGTAACGAGCGATGAAGTCCTTTTCGTTATAGAGACTGGCAAAGTAACGGACCGTGCCCCTAAACGCAAAATACTTTTTTGTTGCCGTTGCATCGCCAATGTAACTTACCAAGATGACGTGGCCTTTATGATCATTAGTCACTGCCAGCGCCGCCATCTTCTGTCCCTTTTGTTGAATGTAAGCGGCCGGAATTCGATATTTCTTACCTTGATACTGATAGTTTTCAATCTTACCAGCGTACGGAGCCACGTAAGTTGTTGTCTTTTTAGCCGCTATGACTGGTTGATTAAAAAGTAAAAGTAGCGAACTAATCAAAAACAAATTACCCCAAAATTTTAATTTCATAATACCTCCACATAACCTATTTTTATCATCATACTTGTTTTTCAGAATGACTGTCAATTGTGCCCCAATTAAATACCAGCATTAATGTAAAATAAAAGTAACTTTATTTTTTATTTTACACTTAATCCGTGTATCATGGATTTTAAAGTGGTATTGATTGATACCTACGGAAGGATGATTTGATGACGCAAGATAAAACAACAACTAACACTGCAACACCAACTTTGAAAGATGACTTCTATGAAGCAATTAACGCTGATTGGTTGAAAACAGCGACAATTCCGGCCGATAAACCAGCAACAGGCGGTTTTCAAGATTTAGTTGATGAGATTGATAAAACCTTAATGGCCGACTTTAAGCAGATGAATGCTGGTCAACTGACTGTTCCTAACGAACAACTAGCATCTTTCTTAGCTTACTATCGTTTAGCAGCTGACTTTACTAAGCGTGATCAAGATGGCGCTGCCCCGCTGAAAACTATCCTGGCACAAGTTACTAACTTAACTAGCCTAAAGGATTGGCAAAATAATCTGGCCGAATGGATTCTAAGTGGCCTGCCAACACCGTTTGATATCGATGTTGACGCCGACATGAAAAATACTAAAATCAACACTTTATTTGCCAGTGCACCCAGTCTGATCCTACCAGATAAGACCTACTACGCTAAGGACAATCAAGCCGGCCCCCAGCTGCTTCAAGTCTTCAGTCAAATGATGACTAAGTTATTTACATTAGCCGGTTACCAAACAGCCGACGCAGAGAAAATCATTTCGGAAGCACTGGCCTTTGATAAGTCACTTGCTCCTCACGTTAAGAGTGCGGAAGAAAGCGCGGATTATAGCAAAATGTATAATCCCCAAGACTTTTCAACTTTCACAGCAAATAGTCACTCACTGGATTTAGGTAGTCTAATTAAACAACTAGTTAAGGGCACACCAACACAGATTATTGTGACTGAACCTAAATTTTACGCTGCCTTTGATGAAATGATTAATGATACTACCTTCCCGTTACTAAAGAGCTGGTTACTAGTTCAAACGATTCGGGGATTTTCAAGCTATCTATCTGAAGACTTCCGCCAAACTGCCGGTATTTACGGTCGCGCACTTTCTGGCAGTAAAGAGGCCACGAAGCAGCAAAAAAGTGCCTACTATTTAGCCTCTGGTCAATTTGATCAGGTTGTTGGTCTTTATTATGGTCACAAATATTTTGGCGCCACCGCTAAACAAGACGTCCACGATATGGTCACCAAGATGATTAGTGTCTATAAACAACGTCTAACTAACAATAATTGGTTATCCAAAGCGACTCGGGAAAAGGCCGTTGTTAAGCTTAATAATCTCGGTATTCAAGTTGGCTATCCTGACCAGTTAGATCCCTTATACAAATTATTCAAAACAAAAACTGCTACTCAAGGTGGTACCCTACTGGAAAATACACTTAACTTTGTTCGAATTAGCCAGCAAGATCGCTTTGCAAAATGGCAACAACCTGTTGACCGCGATAAATGGGAAATGAGCGCCGCAACCGTAAACGCTTATTACCATCCATTCCGTAATATTATCGTTTTTCCGGCCGCAATTTTACAGGCACCATTCTACAGTTTGGATCAACCCTCTAGTGCAAACTATGGTGGCATTGGTGCAGTGATTGCGCATGAAATTTCCCACGCCTTCGATAACAATGGTGCCTTATTCGATGAATTTGGTAATTTACACAATTGGTGGACCAAAGCAGATTCAGCGCAATTCAAAGAAAAGGCACAAGCAATGATTACCGAATTCGCTGGCTTACCGTTTGCAGGTCAACAAGTGAATGGTAAATTAACCGTATCGGAAAATATTGCCGATGCCGGCGGTCTAAGCTGTGCGCTTGAAGCCGCCAAAGGTGAAAGTGACGTTGACCTCTCTGTCTTCTTTACCAACTGGGCAACCATTTGGCGAACCAAGGCCCAACCAGAATACCAACAACTATTATTGGCGATTGATGTCCACGCACCCGCAAAATTACGAGCCAACGTCCAAATCCAAAATCTTGATGATTTCTTCACAACCTTTGACCTTAAACAAGGCGATGGCATGTACTTAGCTACTGAAAAGCGCGTTCACATTTGGTAATGGCGTGGCCAAAAGTCACTTTTGGGTTCACGTTCTAAAATAATGATTCGAAAATAATAAGAGGCTAGGACTTGTGTCCCGGCCCCTTTTTTGTGCAAACCAATAAACTAGTTATCATTAATAGTGTATTTCAACCAATTAAATCATTTTAACGTCAAACTGTAATAGTCTGTAAACGAGTTGTTATCGCGAAGTCACCACTCTGTAACCTAAAATGTTTATGATAGTCAATGTTGAGATTAAGAACTGATGTTAATTCAGTTCTTTACATAAATGGCAAATAATAAAGGAGTACATTATGATTATAAATTTCAAGAAAAACTTACTAACTATCACGGCCACTGGTATCATGGGCCTTTCTGGTGCAGCCCTTTTCGGTGCAACAAGTGCACACGCTAATGCTGCCGAATATAATCCCCAAACTGCACAAACAACGGCTTGGTATTCTTCAAATACGAACAACACTACACCAACTGTTACCCCTGCAAGGACACAAACAACGCCGACTAACGTTACTTACACTAACAACTCAAATAATACTCAGGCGACAACAGGTAATACGACTAGTACCCAAATAGCACCGACGACTGTTGCTTACACTGGTAACTCAAATGCACAAGCAACGACTGCTACTGTAAACGCGCAGACAACACCGACGACCACGAGTACGCAAACGACCGCTGGTGCACAAGCCGCAGTCAATGCTGCCATCGGACAAGTTGGAACACCTTACGTTTGGGGTGGTACTACAGCAGGTGTCGGTTTTGATTGCTCTGGCCTTACCCAGTATGCGTTAGCTCAGGCAGGCGTTACTGTTGGTCATTATACAGTTGACCAGGAATCAGCCGGCGTTGCAGAACCACTTGATCAATTACAACCTGGTGATTTAGTTTTCTGGGGTGCTCAAGGTGCTTCGTACCACGTGGCCCTTTATATTGGCAATAACCAATATGTTAGTGCACCTCAACCAGGCCAAAATGTTGAAATTCAGACAATTAACTCTTATTTCCAACCTTCATTTGGTGTCCGGGTTAACTACTAAAAGCACGCTAAATTACAATTGAATTTCTTAACATAAACTATTAGCTACTTGTAAAAAGAAGTCGCGACAAAATTTTGTCACGGCTTCTTTTTTTGCGTTAAATATTTTTCGTTAGCGTCCATTTATTTTTCAATCATAAAAGTTGTATGCGAATAATCATTGGGATCTTCCTGGTGCTCAATAGTTCCTCGATCAACTTTCTTTAGTGAAATTGCCTGTTGGTTAAAATTTAATTTTTGATCGGTATGTTTAACCAGCAGCTCCTCTAAGGCATCCGCCTCAACTGGATCGGTTAGTTGAAGTTGCCAATGATGTGGCGTCTCCACTAAACGTCCAGAATAATTGCCAAGTTTCTTACCATCAAGATCTTGTACCACAATTTTTTGTATCTGCATATTAAACACCTTCCTTAATATCGACTATAACATCGACTAAAGGAAGTTCTCAAGTTTTATGCATTTATCCAGCTTGATCCAAAAATTATTAGCAAAGGTAAGTTATAACAAACATTATATTTAAGCCATCGAATCCCAAGGCGTTAGCTCAGTTGGTGTCGTTGTTAACATCTTTTTCTGCGCCGGCGTTAAGAACTTCTTATTAATGACCGTGTGGTAGACAAAATCATCAAACCAATCATCACTCATCACAAAATAACCCTTTTCACCATTCTTTTCACCCCAAGAATTTTCGACCTTCCACTTAGTTGGTTAATCAGCAACTAAATCAACACCAGTTAACGTCATCGCGTGAGAAACAACTGCTTCACGATAAGTCAGCCGATCAGCCTTAGACAGGCTAAGATCAACACCAAATAATTCAGCCCGCTTATAAAGTCCGGAATCAAGCAACCCTTCTTGTCGGTTCATTTGTTGTAAAACGTCGTTACCAAACCAGATTGTTTCTCCGGCCTTCAATTGTTGAATCGTTAAGGCCTTGAAAGTTGCGAGATCAACATTTAAAAAAGTCACGTGTTGACCACCAATCACGTTGTCTTCCATCGGTAATGTATAAAGGCGATTAAATGGTTTATCTGGTGAATTAATCAGCACAACGTAATCGCCAAGATCACGACTAATATATTTCTGTGCAAAAAGCTGTGGCGTTAAATTAGTTTCCCGATGATATTTTTTATTATCATCCCGATAAGTGAACGTAAACGTTGATGGCACTTCACCAAAAGTATAAGTACACATTCGGTAGACCTCACCAAGCATTTTTTGCTTAGTCTCCGTTATTTTGCTAGCCGCGGCCTCGTTTTGAACTAATTTTCGTAAATTAACTGCATCATGGCGTAGTTTAAGCCCCAATACTTGACTGAATTCGGCAGTATTTTCACTATTAAAAGTTTCTGGCATGACCGATTGCGGTACGGCACCGTATTTTTTGATAAGTGCCGCAGCATTATCCCACTGACCACCATCGTCATCCGGCATTTCTAATAGCCAGGTCACGATTCGACTATCCGCTGGTTCGTTAGCAGTTGCTAAAATGTGTTCATAAAAGGCATTGGCTTTTTCAAAACGGTCCCAAAAAGATAAATAATTCTCAGAGAACTCAAAATCCTTCAGATTAATTTGCTTGGCCACATCATGCCGAATTGTGTTCAACGTTGAAAATAACCAGCAACGACCACTTTTCTTCTGATTAGACACAGCGCCAGTATCTAATTCCAGTGAAAATGCACGATTTAATTTGGCCTTAACCGCCGTATCTTCACTTGCGGCATTAATACCGTTATTCATGACCGTCCGCTTAACTACGGCGCCACCAGGAACCGCATGATAAGCGGCCTGATAGTTTTTTATATCCTGTAATGTCACTTCACGACTCATTAAAACGTCCACTTCTTTCCTTGGTTTATTGGTCTTAATTTTAGGCTAAAGTGAAATTAATGACAACTCGCAACAATTAAAATAGCGAGGTGCCTTACTCTTCGGAGAAGCAAATAGGCAGCGGGAGTGAAACAAAAAATCGGTTTTGGCGCACATTCTAGAGCAATGATCAGAAATAGTCAGCGCCACACTAGAACGTGCGCCAAAACTGACTTTGCCCCACGCCTTACGAATTTCATTTTTAAAGGCGCTTTTCGCCCTTTAAATTCATAATTTCCGTAATTTCTTGCGTTACTTCTAGACAACCAAGATAATTATTCTGGGGATCACGCATTGCAAAATAGCGAATGTAGACCATCTTTGTTCCGTGTAGATTAATCCAAAAATCAGCATGATCTTGCGCACCACTACGAAAATCATCCAAGATTGTTTGAACCTTACCCATACTCTTTGGTGGGTGACAGTTAACTACCGCCCGACCGATAACTGTTCGTGTTCTAGGGAAAACCCGATCGCCATTATCCGAAAACCAACGCACAATGTCATTAGCATCAACGAACGTCACATCAAGTGGTAAAACGCCCAGGATGGCCGTTAATTGCCGTAAATCCAAATTACCAGTTGGCAGTACAATTGTCGCGCTATTGTCGGCCCCAATTTCTAAATGGGTTTGTGGCGCTGGTTTCTTGTGCCGTTTATGAGTAGTCGGCTTGTCTTTATCGGCCAACATCTTTTTAACAAAATCAGGCATTCTTGCCGCTTCATCTGTTGTCTTAGGTTCAATTGATTTTTCTTCTACTGTTTCAGCAGCCTTTTCGGCCACTTCAGCCTTTTTAGGAGCTGTAATATTCACGTCAATTTGTTGCCGCGCATCATCTTTGGCTGGCGCAGAGGCCTTAACTTCGCCAAATTCAGCGCGTAAGTGTAACGGGAGTGCATTAATTGCTTCAGGATCATTTTCTTTGGCCTTTAAGTTAGTCGGAATTGTGGCCTCATTTTCTTTAACAACATCGGTCATCGCATCGACTGTGTCCGTCATTGCTTCACTAATCGTTGCCTTAGCATCTTTTGCAGGTGCCTTACCGTCCAAACCTTGTTGGTCAGCTAAGGACTGCGCCATTGAATTCAATTCTTGCGCCATCTTCGAAGGTTTGCGTTTGGCCGCTTCTTCGATATCTTTTTGTGAGGGGTGCCACGGTAATGGATCGGGAATCAATGTATAGCCGACCTCATCACTTTCGCTGGCAATTAGTTCCCAGTCCGCTGGTTTAAAAACTTCTGCAACCATTGGCAATAGAATCTGTTCTTCCTTAAAGATCATTTCTTCAATTTCTTTAGCTACTTTTTCAATAGCCGCTTCAATATCATATTTTGCTGGTATTGGTGTGGTGTTAACCAACCGAATGGCATCCTTAATCCAGCCCCGAATTTCATCATCTACACCCCACATAACCTTTGGTGGTGCAGTAATACCGTACTTGTCCATCAACGGAAACAACAAATTCTCTTTCCGGGCATAATGTAAATCAATTGTTTGCAAATCTTTTAAAGCATTTTGCATTCTAGTTAAATATTGTTGGTCGGTCGCCGTTGCACTATCACCATTGGCCGATTGCTGCCATTTTTTTAAACAAGGTAATAATTCATCATCTAATAACGAAGTCAAGACAACGTTTTCCAATTTCATTACTGCCACAGGATGCCCTGGTTCATCCTCGGCACTCATTGGTTTAGTTGGATTGATTGATCCTTTAAAAACTGCGGCATGAACGTTACATAAATTTTGAATTTCCATTGGATTCAGTCCGCTGCCAATTAGTTCACGTTCTGCGGAAGTAATTTCGGATACGTCAACACTGGAAAAAGTAGCATCAAAGATCTTTTTGGCTTCATCAAAACTGCCACCTTCATGCAACATTTTCAGAATTTCGACAATCTTTTTTTGCCGAAAAACACTGTTATGTTTATTCTCCGGCATCATTAATCACCTCAAATCCCAGCGCCTTCAATTGGGCAACAATTTCATCTAGTGATACCTTTTTCAAGGCCGCTCCCTTTGGAATGGTCATGAAACGTCCGGCAGTGTTCAGCATTGCGGGATTTTTTATTTCTTTCAAGCCAATTCCGTACAAAATTTCGGCAACTTCAGGGTGTGCCGTCACTAATTCGTAAACTGTTTTGCTTAAATCAATCGTGCCAGTTGTCATCAACATTATCCCCTTATATGTGAAAATACCTTAGTATTAAAATTCTATTTGATGAGTCTAAGTATAACAGGCGGGTACCCAATTGAGAATACTTCTCAATAAAATTAGGGACTTCCCCACAACTTGATCTAATGACTAACGAAAACGTAACGGTATTTTTGATAAAACCGTTTTGCCATAAGTTCAAGAGCGTGCTGCCAAAAAGTTATTGCTAGTAACTGCTGCCTAATCTTAGAAAATTCTGAAAGAAAAAAGGTCCTTCTATTTTTTATAATTTTTCTAACAAAAAGTAACCAAGTTCATTGCAAACAAATTAATTTGCGTTATGATTGAAACACATAGTTTTGATCCATAGTGAGGTGACATAAATTGAAATACACTAAACAGCACAAACAAAAAAAGACACAAAATACAAACACAACTTGGCAGAAATTTAAAAAACAGACTAATAATCTAAGCGCTCACCGCCGTGGTGTCCGTTCAGGTGGTCATTAAGAAATTAGATCCCTTTCTAATCTAAAATAAAAAATAGAGGTAACAACAAAATTGTTTTTTGTTGTTACCTCTATTTTAATCTTCAAATACTTTCAATTAAGAGCTTAGTGCATCATAGCGACCATATTTAAAACGATTGCCAGTTATTGTGTTGCAAATAGGTGAAAGCTGCCTTCATCAGTGTCTATGGCTAATTAAGATCACCGCTAAGTTGCGTAGCATTAAAGCTGTGGGTTCCGACTCAATTGGACCAACTAAATAATTAAATCAATCAATAATCAAAGCTCAACCGCTGCCAAGGTGAAATGAAGGCGCTGGCGTATCAGCTGTGTCGAAGATACTTGATGACCGAATTGTGGTCATTTAGTATCTTGCGTGATTGACAAGATCCATTTTCTTTTCCGAATGGGTTTAATCGGAAAGAAAATTAGCTTGTCAACGCGCCACTGTCGCTCATTCTTAACAACTAATTTTAGCAAGTATTAATTACTAAAACATATTCGCTAAACAGAACTCGCTTCCCGTTGTCGATTGGACTAAGCCAAAGCCCGGCAAGTCCAAGTCGCACGCATTCCATACGCCAGCGCCGGAATGGAACCTAACTAAATCTGTTCACGTATAATTCCGTGGCCAATCGGCATAAGCATTATTTTTAATCGCGATATATTTCAACGCTACGACTAGCGGGTATCGTTTTAACCACTTACCAAAACCACCACAAGCAATCACTCACTAAAACTGAACCAACTAACAAAACGGCGTAATCGCGTTTTCTTTAAGCCGTAAACAACTAGACCGCCAATAACAACACCAACCGTGTTAGTGATTAAATCATCAATATCGGCAGTTCGCTGCAAATTAACCAACTGATCCAGGATAAACTGGCTCGTTTCAATAAAAAGGCTAGTTAAAAAACCAATCATAATTAATTGGCGCCAATTTAACCGGTAAATCAACGTTAATAAAATACCCAGCGGTAAGGTCATGGCCGCGTTTAGCCAATACTCTAAATCTAGATCTTGAAACGGTCGGTAAATAACGATTGCTCGGCCTACAATAATGTAACTTGCTTGATGAGTACTGACCGAATAAAACGCAGGGACTAAACACAATGCCACTAAACTAATTAAATAGATTACCAATGCTAATAAAGTTATCTTCTGACCAACCGTTTTTTTGCCAGATAAGATTTTAGGACTAATATAAAACCCGGCCACCACTGCTAGAACTAGTGGTAACCACTGAAAAATCAGACGCAAATTCTTCGCTCCCTTTTATTAAAAATTAGCCGCTCAATAATTTATAAGGCCAATAATTGTTCAATGGTGGCGAGCACCCCGCTATGCTCATTATCTTTCGTAGTAACAAACTTAGCGGCCTGTTTAACAGTAGTCGAAGCGTTCCTCATAGCGTAACCATTACCAACAGCCTGCAACATTGCCAGATCATTAGCACCATCGCCAAAAGCAACAACATCAGCATTGGCTACCTTAAAACGCTGCTGTAGAAACTGAACAGCGGGTAACTTACCAATATTATTCCGAATGAGATCAATAACACCATAGCCACTATCTTGCGCCACCAAACTGTTCTTGAATAATTGATTAAGTTCGGGCACGATACTTTTTGGTGCCCCTTCATCCCAACTCAAACTGATTTTTTTTATTGTATCAGTCACTTGGGTTAAATCAGTTACTTCCTCTAATTGATCATAAAATTGCCGGGCAACGGCTACTAATCGTTTTGGCGCCCCTTTTAATGTATAGGCTCCTTGTGCACCAACCAAAATAACTCGTGCTGCCTTGAGTAACGGTAATTGCCAATCGTGTTGTAAGAAATCTTGCAAACGATTCGCCGCAATTGCGCCATCAAATATTTCTTGCCCTTGCTGATAAATTGAGGCACCATTTTCAGCAACAAAGATCACATTATCTGTTGTCATCCCGAAAAACAAACGTTTTAAATGGGCAAATTGATTCCCGCTGCAAACAACAAACCAAATTCCAGCAGCCTTCATTTTGGTAAGTTGCCGTTCCAAACGGCGTTTATCAAACTCCTGAACATTATTTAACAATGTTCCATTCATATCGGTCACAATCATTTGCACTGCCATCGCTGTAGTCCTCCTAAATTCTTTGAACCTTATTTTGCGTAATCCTAAAAATTTCATTTACAACTATTTTACGCCAAATGTAGTGAAATTTGCGATAAAAAAGGTTAAAAATTCAAAAGAGCTCACTTAGCCTAACAATTAGCCAGCGATTATCGTTACTAAACTTTAATAAAATTTTTCTAGATTTCTGGTAAAAACACGTTATACTAGATTAAAAATAAATAAGGAGTAGGGTGATTGTATGCATTTACAAGTTAAATCAAGTTTTAAAAACGCGACCCCGAGGCAGGCATTATTACAAATTGGTAATGCAGTTTTGATGGCGGCCGTTTTCAGTGTTATCTACTTAGCGGTTCAAGGAGAATTATTTTTAGGAATTTACTTAGCTATAACTGGCATCATGACGATAATTAATCTATTTTACACTAAGTATCTGGTTATTTTTAACCGAATTTCATCCAATCGATCGTAAAAACAGACGAAAGTGAGACAAAAACCGACTTTTGTCCCACTCCCGTCTTTTTTATAAATATTTTTATAGAATGCAGGCAAAGGATTAAACTTATTCTTCCTAGTGGCACTTCAAAATGAAAGATAAGTTGTCACTCATTTTTCCTCATAATAATTCGTGGTTTCTTACCGGCTGTCACATTACTTTTTTTCAAATAGTGTAGTTCGCAAAAATTTCCACCCTTTGCAATCGTCGTACCTAATTGAAAATCGATATCTTCAAATACCGAAGCAGTCGCCGCATCACCACCCATACAAAGATCGCATAACTGACTCATTTCATCTGGCGTTTTCCCCATTTTAAGCCACCGATTTACATACGGACAATAATGAAAGTGTACTTCAAATTCTTTATCGTTTTGACTAACAGTTTCCATTTCATAAACCTGGGGCTCAAGTCCCGCCGTAAATTTATCAGCAAACTCGTTTAAATCATGCGGATTTGTCATTGATTTTTTAAAATCCTGACCGTTATCAATCCCATACTGTTCAATCGATTTAACTGCAAAAGCAGTATCTTCTTTAGCGTTATCCACCATGTATGTAAGTGTGGATGCCCGTTTTTCAGTGATTGCCCTTAAGGCCAGCGTTGTTTCATCGGCCAACTTAGGATTATTCACTGCTTTAATTTGATTGAGATTACCAACTTTTCCGTCACCAATCATAATACTGACCTCCTTATTTATGAGCCTCGGAATTAAAAGTTTTATTGGCGTTTGCTAATTTAAAGGTATCTTCATATAAATACTTTTTAGTAATTTTTTCCAAGTAACCATTTGCTTTTAGCTTTTTTAAATCATTATTGATTGCTTTAACCAATGCCTTATTCTTACTATTTTTATTTAGTAAAAAGTAGCTATTTTCTAAACCAATTGACTTAGAAACTACTAATTTCTTTCCTTCTGCTTTATTGGCCACTGGTTTATAGGCCGCATAAGGATAAATGGCCACATCATATTTACCATTAGATACTTCTTTTAATGCATCGCCGGCGGATTGATCACCGATACCTTCCAAACTGATTTTATGTTTTTTATTTTGTTGGTTATAAGTCTCGATAAAACTATAACGCGCATCATCCGTTGAAATTGGCACTAACTTTAACTTCTTTTTTGAAATATCCTCCAATGAATTTGCCGTTTTGCCACCCTTTTTAGTAACTAAACGTAAATCATCCAACGCGTTGGAATCTGAATGTAAATAGGTTTTAAACCGATCCTTTGAATACCACCAATTTGAAGCCGCTACATCATACTTTCCTGATTGCAGACCCACAAACACGGAATTCTGCGATGTAGTAGTTTCGTTAAATTTATACTGCGGCAAATCCTTATCTATTTGTTTTAATAAATCGCCATAATACCCACCAATACCTGAACCTTTTGGATAAGTATAAGGTCGATTATTATTCGGTGCTGCTACATTAATCGTTTGAACTTTTGCGGCCTGAACAGGTGTTTTTTCATTATTTTTAAGCAAGAACACCCCACTAACTGCAAAAGTTGCAATAATACCAGTTAAAATATTTTTAATTTTCATCATAATTTCCTCTTTTTCTAATTTATTCTTTGAGTTGCAAAAACACGTCGTCGGATAATGACTTCACTAATTTGAAATAACTTCGCAAAAATCCAACAAATTATAATATAAATAATTAGGGCATCTAAATATGTTTCTATATATTTGAATCCTACTGATGAAATGATATTGGCCTTCGCCATTATTTCAACAATTCCAATGTTATACACCAGTGCCGTATCCTTTATTAGGTCAATAAAGATATTTGAAAAATTAGGTATAAGATTAGCAATTAATTGTGGCACAATAATTCTGGTCATTGCCTTTACTGGTGTCATTCCAACTGATATGGCCGCTTCATACTGTTTATAATCAACTGAGTGGTAAGCTGAACGAATACTCTCTGAAATATTTGATGCCGCGTTTAGCGAATAAGCAGTAATTGCCACCATAATTGCTGGAACCCCACTGCTATTAGTGCTTATTCCCCATTTCTGTAAGGCGATTAATAATTGTGGTAATCCATAATAAACAACATACATCTGAACAATAATTGGTGTACCACGGATAAACGAAACAATAATTCCGATAATTGGACTTAGCACAGGTACTTTGCGTTCACGTACAACGGCAATTAAAACGGCCAAAATCAAACCAATTATTGCAGCAATAATTGACAGATAAATTGTCATTGGTGCGACGGCCAGAATTTTGGGAAAAGATTGGATTGCAAAATTAGAATCAAACAAGTGTGGTCCACCTCCCTTAAGTGTCACTTAAAATTATTTTTTTATTATAATGAGCATTAAAATTAGTTGAAAAAGACGGAATGAAATCTAATTTTTCTGAAACACACTTAGATTTCGACATACCGATAATATCTGTGAAACATTCGGAATACCCATTCAATTAGCAAAACAATTAACCAGTAAAGTAATGCTAAAATGATAAATATTTCCAATTGATATATGCCTTGATTTTGATTAGATAGATCAGTGGCTTCGCTGTACATATCAACCATCCCCATTACATAGACTAGGGATGTTGCCTTAACCAAACCTATTAATAGGTTTTCTATGTTTGGTAGAGCAATCAAAAATGTTTGTGGCATTAGGATTTGAAAGAAGGCGTGTTTAGCATCCATGCCAACGGATAATGCGGCCTCATATTGTCCTTTATCTACTGACAGGTAGGCCGATCTAAACGCTTCTTCTAGATAAGCACCCCATCCTATGGACAGTCCAACAATTCCGAAAAATATTTTTGCCCAATCATTAATATTGATTCCAACTAGAGTAAAAAGTTTTGGTAAGCCAAAATACGATAATAAAAGCATTAATAACGGTGGTGTCCCCCGGACGATTCCTAAATAAAATTTTGCCAAAGCACTTAGAATTGGATTCTTTCGTAGATAAAGCCAGGCCATACCTAGTCCGATCAAACTGGCAAAGAAAAATGATGCTATAAGCAGACTTAAGGTCTCCGGTAATCCATTCAATAACGTAACAATAACTTTACTAACCTTCATAGATGGCCTCCTTAATAATCCTCAGCTATTGCCGATAAGAATTGCTTTGTCCGTTTATTTTTAGGATGATCAAAAACCTCACTTGGCGTACCAGTTTCAATAATCTCGCCGTCAGCAAAAAACACAACCCGGCTAGCTACGTTTCGTGCAAAGGACATTTGATGGGTGACAACAATCATTGTCTGCCCTTGATCCGCTAATTGCTTCATGTCATAAAGAACTGTTCCAACTAACTCTGGATCAAGCGCAGAAGTAGGTTCATCAAATAAAACGATGTCAGGATTTAAAACGGTTGCGCGAACGATTCCAATCCTTTGTTGCTGACCACCAGATAATTGAGCAGGATAAAAATCCTGTTTATCCAAAAGTCCCACACTGTCTAGGGCCTTCTTTGCTAACTGAAGAGCGTCCTTCTTAGATCTATTTTGTCCAAAAATTAGTCCCTCAGAAATATTTTCAATGGCCGTTTTGTTTTTAAATAAATTATAATTTTGGAAAACCATCGCAGTGTGCCTTCTCACCCAAAGAATTTCTTCATTCGATAAGTTTGCTAAATTAAGTTGTTTATCTTTAAAAACCATTGTTCCAGAATCGGCCTGTTCTAAAAAATTAATGTTTCGTAATAATGTTGTCTTACCAGAACCTGAAGGCCCAATAATTACCACAACCTCCCCGGCCTTAATGGAAAGATTAATCCCTTTTAAAACTGTATTATTTGCAAATTTTTTCTTCAAACTCTTTATTTCAAGTAGCAAGTGACATTCCTCCTATACGCTATGTACCGCCTCAATCGCCCAAATCAAATGCTCATAAGGTATATCACGTTGAATTGTACAGTCGGCACCGATAATGACTCCTTTCTTACCAACCTCATTAACTAATTCTTTTGCGGCAGCCTGAATTTCTGCTTTTGATCCAGAATACAGTACATCCGTTTTTTCTATTCCAAAGCCGCCTAAAACAGGCCGATCACCAAACAGTTTTTTCCCTTCGGCTAATGAGTAACCATCACTATGCGTGGACCAATTAATGATTTGAAGTTGGTAATCTCGATACCATTCCAAGTGATTAGTAGCACCATCAAAACCACAAATATGTAAAACATTAAAATCTGCCCTTTCATTGATTGTTTTAATGACATCGTGATCAATAACTCTTTGAATATCATTGAAGAAGTCCAGATTATCAGTTCTTGAATCCTGGATAGACTGTGTGCTGTAATAAATGCCATCAATTCCAGCATTTAAAACAACTTTTACTAATTCCTTCAAATCCGTACCAATGATCGTGAGAATTTTTTTCAAGGCCCTAGGATCTTCACTATAAAGATCGGCAAACCTTTTATCTGCTAACGTTAAAGGTTCCTTAGCATGGTCGATCAACGCCCACTTTAAAATGGTAAGTGGTGAAAATATTGTATAAAAAGTAAATTGGTCATTGGCAATTTTTACTTGTCTTTTGGCCAAGGAAGCTTGCTCTTTAAACCACGAATGATCTTTAGGTAGACTTTTTAAGTGTTCCAGTGAAGTGAGTTGCCGAACATCTTTTACATTTAAAAAGGGATAAATAAAATAGCCATCAGTCATAAATTTTATAAAATCTGGGGAAACTTTTTTGATATAGGATTCATGCCCTTTTACATTAATATCAACTATCTCCGGATGTGTTGCGGCATCAGTAAATTCACTTTTAGCAAAGTGCCGCCAAAATGAAACTGGTACCTTCTCCTCCTCTTCATTTGCAAATGCCCTTAAAACGTTCTTTTTTAAATCAACCATGATCAAATGTTCCTCCTTAATGTAAAGTAAAATTATTTACAAAATAAAAAAGTCTCCTAATCATAAATATGATTAGGAGACGATTTACCGCGTTACCACCCCTTATTCGTAATTCATTCACGTGAATTACCTCAACAGCACTCAAAATGCTTGGGAAAATAACGGTTCCTACCGGATTTTTGACTTTCATCGTAAATCATGATTCCGAGATCATCTTCAACTAAATTCACATGCTATCCTTCCACCAACGATAGTCGCTATTCACGCTACTTTTTAGTCTACTCTTCTCATCAACATGTTTTTTTATGCGTAAAGATTAGAAATAAATAACAATACGATTAATTAAAAATTAGAATAATCCCATTTGTTTGAATTGTCAACTACTTATTTTGCCGCTTTAATTTTTATTATTCTCCAAGAAAGAAAATTAGTTAGATCTAAATAATAAAAAGAGCCTGCCCAAAGCGATCCGCACTCCATTTTTAGAGGGAAAGATCACAATTTGAACAAGCTCCTTTGATTCAATTATTTAGTAACCATATAAAATAAATTTTGCTTAGGTTACTTAAAATTAATCCTCGTAACCCTTTGGATGTTTTTGTTTCCAGGTCCAGGCCGTTTTGATAATATCGTGAACATCATCGTATTGTGGCTTCCAACCCAAAACCTTACGCGCCTTATCTGAGTTAGCAACTAATGAATCAGGATCACCGCCACGACGCGGTGCTTCTTCGGCCGGAATTTCTTTTCCAGTTACCTCACGAGCGGCCTCTAAAATTTGTTTATTCGAGAAACCAGTAGAAGAACCTAAATTGAAGGCCTGACTGTCATTACCCTGGATTAAATAATCTAACGCCAAAATATGAGCATCCGCCAAATCCACAATATGTACGTAGTCACGAACATTGGTTCCATCAGGTGTGGCATAGTCTGTTCCGAAGATCTTCAATTTGTCCCGTTGACCAGCGGCGACTTGTAAAATAATCGGAATCAAATGAGTTTCAGGATGGTGATCTTCCCCGATACTACCATCTGCTTTGGCCCCAGCAGCATTAAAGTAGCGCAGCGCAACAAATTTAATCCCATAGGCCTTATCACACCAACGAATCATGTGTTCCATCATTAATTTACTTTCACCATAAGGATTAATCGGTTCCTTACGATCCTCTTCATGAATTGGTGTTCGTTCCGGCACACCGTAAGTTGCGGCGGTGGAAGAAAAGACCATGTACTTCACATTATGCTGGTGCATAACTTCAAGTAAAGCCACCATTCCAATTACGTTATTATCAAAGTACTTCAACGGATCCTTCATTGATTCAGCAACTAACGAAAAGGCATCCATATGAATAACGCCCTCAATCGTTTCTTTAGTAAAAACTTGTTCCAAAAAATCGTGATCACGGGTGTCGCCCTCATAGAAACGTGCCTTAGTATTAATTGCTGCACGGTGTCCAGTGGATAAATTATCAACCACAACAACATCGCGACCCTTTTCAATTAATCGATCAACCATGTGTGACCCAATATAACCTGCGCCACCTGCTACTAGAATTGCCATATTCTACCTCCAGATAAGATAATTTACCTTGCTAATCATAGCACAAACTAGCGTATTCGATAACTAGTCCCTATTTGAAAATTACCTTTACTAATATTTTCCTAGCCAATTTAGTATAAACGTGTTTGAAAAAGCAGTGTCCTGGGCACTTTTTCGAACACTCCTAATCCTTAAATCGAACGGCTGTCCCGTATGCCGCCACCGTCTCCATATCCGTGCTAATTGAATCAGAATCAAAACGCATCATAACAACGGCGTCCGCGCCTAGTGCAACTGCGTTAGCCCGTAATCGCTGAATTGCAATATCCCGTGCATCACTTAGCAGTTCCGTATAAGCCTTGATTTCTCCGCCAACTAAATTTTTTAACCCCGCACCAATATTTTTGGCAATGTTTTTCGATTGAGTTGTTAGACCGAAAACTTCCCCAATGACTTCATAATTTTGTCCAGGTATTTGCTCGGTCGTCGTTACCAAAATTTTGTCTGTCAATTACTTCATCCCCTTAAATTAGCCTAGGCGTAACTCCTGTGAAAATTTAGTATCAACAATTTGGCCTTCCGCCGTTGCGTGCGTTAAAACCCGACTCAAATACCCATTATCCGTCAAATACCGCGTAAAGCTCATAAAAGAAGGCACCGTTAGAATTGCCGTATTTTGTGGAACCGCAAAAATAACTTCACTTAAAACATAGTCAGTATCAATTCCCTTTATAACTTGACCGATCGCTTCAACTGCGGCCGCACCACTCTCTAGAAAAATTAACGGTACCACATCCCGGTAGTAATCCTGTTCTCCATGATAGATAATTCGCTGTCGGCCATCTTGAGTCCGCGTTGTTGCCGTATAACCAATCACAACACGATCTGTTCGCACTTTATTAGTAAAATTAATTCGAAAATTCTGCAAGCAATCGCCCCCATTCCCTCATTTAACCCTAGCATATTTCTAGAATTAACACTAATCTTTTAATCACCCTAAACTAATAGCCTCGCTCTAAATTAACTTGATTTAATTCTAAATTACTAGTTTTTAAAAAAGTAGCTAAATTTTTCATGAAAATCTGTAATACCGCTTGACCATATTCAGGAAATACACCGGAGATATGTGGTGTTAGCAGTACGTTAGGTAATTGCCACAGTGGATTTGTCCTTGGTAGTGGTTCCGGATTAACAACATCCAACGCGGCAAAGCCCAACTGGCTAGTTTGTAAAGCAGTAATTAAATCAGCAGTAACAACTGAGGGCCCTCGACCTGCATTAATAAAAATCGGTTGCCGTTTAACTTGCTTAAAGTAACTGGCATCAAAAAAATTCCGGGTTGTTTCCGTGAGTGGCATAATATTCAAAATAACGTCTGCCGTTTTTAAGTACGCACGGCCGCCCTGATCATCCGTTGTCTGATTAAAGTGATTAACCGCGTGGCCATCATGATTAACCCCAATTGTCTGCATTTTGAATTGTTGTGCCAACTCAGCAACTCGCTTGCCAATATGTCCGGTACCATAAATTAAAAATTGTTTGCCCGCTACCAAGTCAAACGTGTCACTAGGACGGTGCCACACATGCTGTGCCTGTTGATCCACGGCCAATTTAAATCCCCGGGTAGCAAATAGCAGCATGCCAAATACGGATTCCGCAATGGGCTCAGCGTGAATACCACTAGCATTGGAAACTAAAACACCCTTTTGCCGCAATTCATCAAGTGGTAAATCATCAACGCCTGCAGAATAAGTCTGAACCCACTTTAATTTTGAATCGGTTAAGTGTAGCAAACGCTCACCAAGTTGCTGTTCCCAGCCTAATACAATTGTTACCTGCTGTAATTGTTCATTTGTCATATCAGTAGTCGCCGCTACCACAGTTAATTGTGTTTGTTGTTCGAGTTGTGCCTTCATTTTGGCCGCTGCACCAAGTAATAAAATAGTCACTTGATCATCCCCCTAAATTGTTATTTCACTCTTGATCTTAACGCACAGTGAACGGCGAGCAAAGTAAAAAACTTAATCAGGATTTGACAGAATTAAAATAGTGTTTAAACTAAAAGTTAATTTAATGAAAAAACATGAAGAAGAGAAGAGTACTCACTTAGGCGTGATTAGAGAACATCGGTAGCTGAGAAGATGCCACGTTAGGTTGAGGAAGATGGCCTTGGAGTGGTGTCTACCGGTATTTAGTAGACAACGATTAGCGTTCGTTATAACGGTACATTTTTACTAGAATACGTCCCGCAACTATTTTTGTTAGTCCGGGACCAAAAATTTATAAAACCTATTCTATAAAAGTGTTTTAAGTGGCAATGTTAATTGCAAATAAGGTGGTACCGCGCAGAAGCGTCCTTTTCCGTTTGGAAAGGGACTTTTTTAGTGCCTTAATTTTAAAAACTTAATGAAGGAGGTTGTCAAAATGGTAAAAACAGCAATATTTGCAGGTGGGTGTTTTTGGTGTATGGTTCGGCCGTTTGACGAAACACCTGGCATTAAACAAGTGATTTCTGGCTACACAGGAGGCCACACAGTAAATCCAACCTACGAACAGGTCAAAGCACACTTAACTGGCCACACAGAGGCCATCAAAATTGTTTACGATCCAGCAATTATCAGTTATTCGGACTTAATCGCCTTGTACTGGCAGCAAACTGATCCAACTGATGCCATGGGCCAATTTCAAGATCGTGGCGATAATTATCGACCAATCATCTTTGTTGCTGATAATTATGAACGAAAAATTGCTGAAGATTCACGACACGCTCTAGCAACAAGTGGCCGTTTTGATCAACCAATTGTGACTAAAATTGAGGCGGTTCAACCATTTTACCCGGCAGAACCAGAACACCAAGAATTTTATAAACATCATCCACAACGTTACCAAGAAGAGATTGCTAAGCGAAAGAAATTCACCAAAAATAACTGGCGCCAAGTTGAGTCAGTTAATTGACCTTTGTCGCGTAAAGGCATAGGATTAAGTCTGGACGGAATCTGTGACTATCTCCGCAAATGAACGCCAAAAACGTAGTCTAGAGGAGTACTTTGACTTTCGTCCAAAAAATGATAATTCTATAACTGTGGGATCAAAAAACAGATTGTTGGTTATAAATTAACCACCGGAACTTTCCTTAACGATTAAGTTAAGAAACTTGTTGTACTGTCTTTTTATCCCGCTGGCCTTTCAGCTAACAAAGGAGTTGATATTTTGACAGATAAAGTCGAACAAGATAATAAGAAAGCTTTGTCAGCAGACCAAGTTAATGATGCCTTGGCAGCACTTTTTGAAAACCGACCGGGTCGGCGCTTACCCACGGATCCGAAGAAAAAGAAAACAAAATAAAAGGTTGTTAAGCTTGATATATTGCCTAGTCACTCAACTTGAGTTAAGTTCAGTTAAATTTCAAGTATCGACTACCAGATTTAACATTAAAAATACGCAATAGACAGAAAACGGGACTGAAACAAAAGTAAATTTTGTTTCAGTCCCTATTTGTTTTATTTACGATTTAATTGTTTGGATGTGTTCATTAGGTTGCGGCGCTGCCAAACGTTGATTAGGCGCTGCCAGTGCTGCTGTCAGGCCCAAAGTAAGGCTGCCAAATAATTCCTCAACCAAGCTTAATTCATTACCAATGATATTGCTGGCCAGTAAAATGAGTAAAAATAAACTTGCATCTGTGACCATTCGAAACCAGTAATAACGACTATAGTGCGTGAAAAATGATTTTTTCATTCGTTTTCCATCCTATTTTCTAAAGTATTCTTTTATTCTAGCAAATCTCGCAAATTGACACAACAACTTAATTGCCGGATTTGCTAACCAAATAGAACAGATCTATCGCCCAATGCTTCAGGTCACATTGCGCTTACGTTAGCCCTTTAGTCTTACCGATTTAATACTTAATGGTCAATTAACCCAACGTTTAAATTTTACGCATGTAACTGTGCTGTGTGCTTGGAAAAATATAAATCAAGCGTTGTAATTGGGCTTTAGTAACACCTAATTCCATATAATCTAATAATCCATTAATCGTATCAACTGCCTCGTTACTGTACTCAGTGGCACCAACCAGACGATCCGTTTTTCGATCAAATACTAACGTTAAACTACCATCCGTTTCGTTTTGAACTTGATGGAACCAATCGTTTTCATAGTCAACAACCTCGATACTATAAGTCTCAGGCTGCTGCTTAGCAGTAGTTGGTGAAATTCCTGCCCGGGCAACACGTGGTGAAGTAAAGACGGTTGTCGCGATTGGTGGATAATTAATCGCTGCTTCAGTTTTTTGTGTAAACAACGCTACCAAGTACTGGGCCTCAAAAATTGCGGTCGGCGTGATCTTCGCCAACTTTTTATCGACAACATCACCAGTTGCATAAACACCGGCAACATTGGTCTCTAAATGATCATTAACAATAATGCCATTCTCACTATAATTAATCCCAACGGCGGCCAGATTTAATTTTTCAACGTTAGGTACACGTCCAGTTGCGTCAACAATATAGTCACTTTGTAAACTAAAACCAGCCGTTCCTTGAAGCTCCAACCGGCTTTCTTTTTTTACCACCGCCGTAATTGTTTCATCATAGTAGAATTTAATCCCACGATTGCGCATATTATTAATTAAGCGTTGAACGTAGGGTTGATAAAACTCACGTAACGGCTGATGACCTCGTAAAACGATATCAACTTTAGCCCCAGCAGCATTGGCAATACTTGCAGTTTCCATTGCAACGTAACCGGCCCCAATCAAAGTAATGTGCGCGGGCATTTCTGGGATTACGAGAAAATCAGTACTATTATGCATCAATTCTTGTCCCGGAATTTTTAATTGATGGGGCCGTTGTCCAGAGACGATCACTATTTTTTTCGCAGTAACTGTTCGTTCACCCACTTGAATAGTACGCGCATCTTTAAAAGTACCATGACCTTCAATAATTTCGACACCAGCCGCCACTAATCGTTGCTGGATACCAGCGGCTAGACCATCGATTACTTCATGTTTATGGGCCATCAAATCAGGCCAATTAATCTTGGGTACAGTGTCAAAACCTCGGCCCTGCAATTGTTCAATTGTGTGCACTAATTCAACAGGTTTATCCAAAGTAATCTTTGCGTTACAGCCTCGATTAGTACAAACGCCTCCAAATCGATCTTCTTCAACTACCGCAACCTTTAATCCTGCCTTACCTAATGGAACAGCTGCATTCCAAGCTCCTTGCCCACTACCAAGAAATAATACATCATACATTAAACATCAAGCTCCCTTCCGCGTACCGAAATTGGACTACAAGTCTATTGTAAACAACCCGACTTAAGAATTCAAGTTTGACGCATTCACTAAGAAATCTGCGTAACTAGTATTTAAAATAGACTAGAGACCGTTTGAAAAAGCAGATTAGTTAGGAAAAGACAAATAAAAGTATTTTCCAAACACGGACTGGCGCGACTATTTAACAAGTATTAGGATTCATGTACTCTAAATAAGCGAAACTTAATTATTGTTGCTGGCGCTCTAACTAGCAAACCGGCAGATCTCAGTTTGTCATTTCGGCCTAAATTTGCTATCATAGGTACGCGAGAACAGACGTTTGCAATTATTACTCCTGACATTAGCAAAGGATCTTTTACATATATGCGTAAAAAACGAAAATCTTCATTAACTCTAATAGCAATTTTACTAATTGCTGGCTTCTTTGGCCTAAAACCACAGCAGGCACACCAAGTTACCACAGTTGCCGAAAATATTAGCACGACCGTTACACAGACTAAAAATAAAACTAAGCAATCATCTTCAGCAACTAACACAAAAGCAACTAGTTCCACTCAGTTAGCCGCGCTTAATTATCAGTCTGGTCAAAACCCAATCGTCCAAGTTAATGGTGGTAAATCAACACTCAATCCGGCTGATTGGCACACCAACCGCGTTATTTATTCCTCACTGGATAGTCTAAATCGAACGAGCAGTGCAAACACTGCCTATTTGGAATCACGAAATGTCGCAAATGATGCACTTCGTGTCCGACAAACTGTTCAACCAACTGGCTGGCACCAAAAATTTGCGGGTAAAACGGCGATTTTAAATCGCGGGCATTTAGTTGCCTACTCCCTATCAAAGGGAATTAGCCTTGACGGTAATTATGACCCTAGCCAACAAAGTGGCGATCAAAACAACCTTAAAAATTTATTTACACAGACTGCCTTTAGTAACCAAAGAATCCAAACAATTTACGAAACCGAAGTTCGCGATGCACTGCGCGCTGGCAAACAAGTTATTTATCAACCCCACGCAATCTTCCGCGGAAATGAGCTCATGCCCCGGGGCGTTCAGCTTCAGGCAATTAGTACCGATAAAACTCTAAATTTTAACGTTTATATTTTCAATGTCCAACCTAATTTTGTTTTCGATTATACAACTGGCCGTAGCGTTCAAGGCAGTATGAATGTCCCAACCCCGGCTAACGCACCAAGCTTTAACAATTAAATTGCACTTAGATTGTATTTCACATAACAACTACTTTAGTTTTGTATTAGTTCCATTGTTTAAACCAAATAAAAAAGCGTTAATTAATTTGATTTTTTAATCAAACTAATTAACGCTTTTAGTTTTATCATTTATTTAATTTAAGTCTAGTACCAACCGTTTGCTTGCCAGAAGGCCTGGGCACCAGTCCATGAACCGTAACGGGAAGTAACGTAGTTGTTAGCAACACGTTCTTGGTTAGCAGCTGAGTAGTCGCCACCTAAGTATGAAGAGCTTAATTGGTACTTACC
>NZ_RHNQ01000089.1 GCF_003946275.1 Loigolactobacillus backii | reverse complement strand
GAGCACATTAGTGCTCAAGATTTAACGACGACGTTACTCCAAATTAACCAGCGACCGCTTAAAATACTCGACTGGCACACACCGTATCAGGTTATGCTGACAAATTTGTCCAAAAATTTGGATTAAATTTGCAATCTACCATTATACGTTCGGAAAAAAGCACTATATTGGTAACTTCTACAAAAAATAAGATTAAGAGAGCCCGGGACAAAAGTCTCAGGCTTTTGTTCCGGGCTCCAATATTGGATGTCAAAAGGTATGCCAGCTAATCACCAGTTGTCCCACTTATAAGGGCTTTAGTGAGCGAAACAAAAATGTTAGGTCTATAATTTTAGTTAACCAGTGATTATCATCTGAATAACGGTAATGACTTTGAGAGGGGATGATATGTTATTCAATTTGATAACTTTAATTATGCTAAGAGCATTAGGCATGTTTCCGGATTACATAAGCGTGAGGTCCATCTATGGGGAGAATTAGCTGTGGTTCTGTGCATTTTGATGTATGTCGCGTACATTCCAGAAATCGTGGCGAATTTTATGGGTCATCCAGTATCACCGTTGCAGCCATTTACGGCCGCAATTTGTGCCTTTGCCTGGGTGAAATATGGCTGGCACCGTGCGCATAAGGATTGGCCAATTATTATTTCAAATATTCCCGGAGTTGTTTTGGGGATCATTACGGTGGTAACGGCCTACATACATTAGATTATTTCCGAGAAATTAAAAGCGGTATCGACAAGGTGTCCATCCATTGTCGATACCGCTTTTAATTTAGATTGACTGCTGGCAACTTGTAATGTCGCTAATACAAGAATATCGCCGACTTTATACCGATTAGATTTCGGAAGAGACTCTTGTTCGACCCTGATCTGATCAACTATTTGTGTTTTCTTTCGTCCTTTGAGGTTCCGAACAGGGTCATTGATTTTTTTAAGATTTCGTTCTCCAATTTTGCATCATATAATTCTTGATTCTTTTTCGTCAATTCTTCACGAAGTTGATCGATTTCGTTCTTGTTTACTAACTTACGTAATTTCTTCTTATTATGTTTCACTTTGGTTTTTCTGCCTTTCGGATGAGGCTTCAAGGCTTCTATACCATACAGATTGAAGGCTGTCCTCCAAAGACTGATTTGACAAGAATTAACATCAAATTTTGCGGATACTTCGGCTAAAGTTTCATCATGAGTTTGATAGTAGTTTATCACATCAACTTTAAACTCAACTGAGAAACTTCGTTTAACTCTTCTTCGTTTAAGAGCGTCTGCGCCGCTCAAACGAAAGTTTTGTATCCATCTACCTACTTGTATTCGAGGCAAGTTACGTTTCTTTGAAAGAAGACTGATACTAATGTCACCTTGAAGATATTCACTAACGACTTCTGCTTTTAATTCTGAACTATATTTGACCATAGAAAAAGTGCTCCATAACTGTTAGATTTCTTGTCTAACAATTATGGAGCACTTTAATTTTCCCAAGGTTACCTTTATAGGAACAGTAACCAGATGTATGTTTTGAAAAAATAACTACTTTTAGTTTAAGTTTGGTCATTAAATGCCGAATTGTTTCTGGAGAATTCTTGAATCCGACCTTGAGGGATTCTTTCCAGATTCGACGATAACCGTAGGTTGATTTTGAATCGTGATATGTTTTAACAATGAACTCGTTTAATTGAGCGTATTTATCTGTTTTATCAGTTTTACTAAGGCGTTCATAATAAGTTGATCTTGGCAGATTGACCTTAATTAATAACTCGTTCAACTTGTATTTTTTAAGTAATGATTTGACTAATTTTGCTTTTTCGAGTTGGGATCGTTTTCTCGCAAGGTCTTTAGTGCTTTTAAAATATCACGGTCCATTTCGGCATCATGTAGTTTAGCTTTTAGATCAAGAATTTCTTTTTTATATTTCTCTTCTTTTGTGGGATTTAAACGTGTTTGCTTCTTCTTTTTCTTGGCCATTAACGGTCGTCTCCCTCTGGGACGACGCCTTAATCCAATAACACCGTAGTGATTGTATCTATATATCCATGAATTAACCTGGCTAGGTGATATTTTGAAATAAATTGCAGTATCAAGGCGACTGATCTCATGTAGTTTATGATATTCTATCACTGATAATTTCCTATAATTAGGTTTTTGAAACATTTTATATATGTTATTTATTTTAATCTTTATTTGACAATTATTAGAAAAAATCTTAGAATTTGACCATTGAATTTAGGAGGCATTATTATGACACAGACTTTATATAAAAATTTTAATCTTTTTGATGGTGAAAAAATTAGTATCCAAAAAAATTCTTGGTTTATTGTTGATGACGAATCAGGAGAAATCATTAAGTTAGGTTTTAATAATTCTCCCGTGGTTAAAAAAACTGTTGATTTACAAGGTAAATATGTGATGCCTGGGTTAGTTAATGCTCATACGCATATTATGATAAATCCACAAACCAATAAACTTAATTATTTGTCAGAAGCAGAAGTTACCTTTACAGCCTTAAATAATTTAAAGGAGCTACTCCAATCAGGTGTAACTTATGTTCGTGATTGTGGATGTGCATTTGATGTTGATATTAAATTACGTCGTCTACAAGAAGAAGGCCAACTTGGAGGGACTGAGATTTTGCCATCTGGAAGACCTATGAGTATGACCGGGGGCCATGGTGACTTTACTGAGGGGTTAGATGGTGAAACAACTTGGGGCAATTTGGTTGATTCGTCAGATGAGATGAGAAAAGCCGTTCGCCGCGAATTTAAATTGGGTGCTAAAAATATTAAAGTAATGGCAACAGGCGGCGTAATGTCGGCTACGGATCAAATTGACGATACTGAATTATCAGTTGAAGAAATCAGAACTGCTGTGGAAGAAGCTCATTCTAAACATATGACAGTTGCTGCTCACGCAGAAGGCGCTAATGGAATTCACAATGCTATTGTGGCAGGTGTTGATTCGGTTGAACATGGTTCTTATATTACGGATGAGGATATTGATTTGATGTTAGAAAAGAATATCTACTTGTCACCAACTTTGATTGCTGCATATACTATTCCTGAGTATGGAGAAGGAAAATTGCCACAATATATGCTAGATAAAGCCAAGTCATTCATTAAAGATTTCTATGCTCGTATTGGGGCTGCAGCTAAAGCCGGAGTTAAATTGACACTAGGAACTGATGCGGGAACACCATTTAATGGATTCAAAGATACTACTAAGGAATTGGAATTGCTTACCTCTGTTGGAGCAACTAAAGAACAAGCCCTTCATGCATCCTGGAACAGTGCCAAATTACTTGGAATTAGTGATAAATATGGATCTTTAAAAGAAGGTAAAGTGGCCGACTTTTTAGTATTGGATAATGATCCTGTTTCTGATGTGAAAGCCGTTCAACAAGCCGATAAAGCAGTTTACAAAAAAGGAATTAAAGTATTTTAAAGGGGAATTAAAGTGCAACACAAAAGTTAGACAAAGTTGAATATTTTTAAACTGCTAAGGCATGTTCCCTGTATTCGCAGGGAGTCATGCCTTTTGTTTTCTGTGATATTCGTCGATTGTTAAACCAATCGACGTAATTCTTTGTGATTGCCTTTAATTCTCCAATATCTTTACACTGTGGAAATCCATTAAGACATTCTGTTTTAAGAAGATGAAAGAAGCTTTCAATTGGCGCATTATCAAGACAGTTTCCCTTACGAGACATGCTTTGTATAATTTTTTTTCAGAGAGTTTATCGGTATAGTAATTCAATTGATAATGCCAACCTTGATCTGAATGAATTATTGGTTTTATTCCTTCCGGAATATTTTCTGTGAGTTCATCGAGTGTATCCATAATTAGTTTACTGTTAGGACTATTACTTACTTGAAATGCTAAAACTTCCTTGCTTGCTTCGTCAGTAATAGCTGAAACGTAAGCCCACTTAGTATCGGCCAAGCGTACTTGTGTAACATCGGTATGTAATACTTTGAAAGGTACGGTTTCATTAAAATGCTGATGTAGAACGTTACGGGCCACTTTTCCAACTGTACCTTTATAAGATGAATATCTACCATTTCTGTGGCGGTTATAAAGGCTTACTTGAACATTTAATTCATCCACCAAACGACGCACTACGGCGTCTGATAGATGGATATCTAATTTAATGAGCTCTTCTTGAACGCGACGATAACCGTAGGTTAGACGTCCGCGATATCTTCCGCTTTCGGCAATTTTTAGTATCTCTACTTTATGGAGTAATTAACGCTGCCAAGTCGTCCTACTCTAACGGACCGATAGAGGGCATCAACCGTAAGATCAAGGAGCTCAAACGTGCTTGTTATGGCTTCTCCAATCAGGCCAATATGTTCACACGCGTCTACCAGCTGATTGCCTAGATTATCTACCACAATAACGTCACGATGGTAGGCTTATTTGTTATGCCTTCAAGTACGATATTCAGACAACACACCAGATTAAACGCCGCAACTAATAAAACAACAAAAAAAATCTCCCACACGAGGAGATCTCCAAAGGATAGAAACTATTCTTCAACACCATTTGACAAACTTCCAAAAAAGGCCCCTATTCCGCATAATAGAGGACTTTTTTGTGTGCATTCTGCTTCATTTAAACGGACAAGTATACGTCTAAAAGCTGAACGTGTCGTCTATGGGTGCTTTGAACTACGGTTTTGGTATGTCTTCATATACATTTCGAACATTATTTTTTGCTCATTTGATAATTCACGCTCAGCTTTGTCCAACAGTGCTGATATAAGATCATCTTGAGTAATATATCCTAACGAATTTTGAATGGAGTTAATTCTATTTACATTATTTTTTTGAAGTCTAACAGTTCCATACTTTTTGTTTTTTCGAGGGCGACCAACGGGATTCTTATTCGTTTCATTTTTTTCCATATCTTTTATATCAAATGTTTTACTAGGACGAGATATGACAGTTTCTTCTACGGGTTTTGTTTGTTTTAACTGGTTTCTATCTTGCTTTTTGAATTCCATTTTAGCCATTGCTATTTGCCCCCAGTCCGAGCAATGATTTCTTCCGTTAATTTGCCGTACAATGCGTGTAGCCTTATATCGTGGAAGTCGTTTATACTAGTTAGCCCTTTTTCTGATATTCCTTTTCTATCGTAGCGCTTCAATCTTTCCATATGGTGCATGATGTTTTCAAAAATCATATCTTTGCCAAAAGTTTCTCTAGCATCTTTTATGATTTGATTGTCAATTCCGGAATTGTTTTTTAACAGGACTGGCAAGATCCCAGCAATATCGAAGTCTATAGCTGTGTGATTGTTGTAGAATTCTTGAAGATATTCCCAAAATGCTTCTGCACCGTCTAATGATCTTTGCTGAGTCTGAAGAACAATAATAACATAATCTGTATCGTATAAAGCAGTGTCTGTAAATATTGATAGTGTAGGCGGAACATCAAAAATAATGTAATCAAATTTATTCTCTACTTCAGATAGAAGAGTACCGAAATATGACATTCTTTTTTCTTTATAGTTTGGCACGTTAGGCATAAATTTCATTTCCAAGAAATCCGGGTAGCTAACGAAGTCTTTGTAAGAAGGCAATAAGTACAGGTTATTCATTATCTCAACGATGGCATCGGGGAGTTTTTCTTCTTGAATTGCAACCATCATAGTTTTATCAATCTTTAATTCAGTGTTATGCTGCAATCCATATGTTCTTCTCAATAGTTGAGTGGAGTTTGATTGAGGATCTAAGTCACATACAAGGGTTTTATACCCTTTCTTTGCTAATTCATAGGCAGTCATCACGGAATTGGTTGTCTTGCCTACACCGCCCTTAAAATTTCCGAATAATATTTTCTTAGTCAACATGTCCCCTCCTTACTACAAAAAATATTACCACATATTTGTTTTGATTTGTGTGTTTATTTAAATTTACTATTTGTATATCTGAATATTGGACTATTTGAATATTTGAATACAAATATTCAAATAAAACAATCGCTTTGTTCTTGATATACCAGTACATATTTTTTTACTATCCGTATATTTGAATATCATACTAAATGTATATTTCACTATTAGGATATTAGTATAAAGTACTATTTGAATATTAGTATACAAAAACTAATTTTATCTTTATTTTCTTGCTAAGGTGGGGTATTATATAAAAATATAAAATAGAACATAAAAAAACACCCACTGACTGGAATCGGTGAGCGCCACAAAGATAAATTTAATTTAGTTATTATTATATCATGGCCGGTGCGATTTTTAAAGCCCTAGGGGACAAGCTGGGGTCTAAATCCAAGGGGACACGTTTGCCAGGGCGACGTCAATAAGTCTGGCTATACCACAACAAGGTCATCTGTACGGCTGGGTGGTGAATGGTGAGCGCGACCATTAACGGCGCGGGTGGTAAAACGAAGCTTCGGCTTGGTGCCACTGATTAGTTGGTGATCGAACAAACATAAATACGTAT
>NZ_RHNQ01000088.1 GCF_003946275.1 Loigolactobacillus backii | reverse complement strand
CTTTCAACTAAAAATTGAACTGGCAATTTTAGTCTATAATTTAGGATTTTTTAATTTTGTGACGAACTAGCACCACGCGTGTTACAATGTTTATTACTAGAAATGATTAAAAGGAGCGGTGTTGGTTTGGTGCACATAATTGAGCAACTGTATGGCCCATTTTTTGATTTATCTAATTGGATTAAAGTTGTCGATTCTGGCAGCGATTGGGCAATTATTTTTTCGCTAATTCTTATTGAGTGTTTACTCTCGGTGGATAATGCAGTTGTATTGGCGGCACAAACACAGTCTTTACCAACTTTGCGGCAGCAGAAGAAGGCGCTGATATACGGGCTGTGGGGTTCTTACCTCATGCGCTTTATCATGATCGGTTTAGGAACTTTTTTGATTCATATTTGGGCCGTAAAAGTGATCGGGGCACTGTATTTGTTATACTTAGTTGGTCATTTTTTCTATCAACGACACCAAAAAAAACACGCAACAACGCAAAAGCCTAAGCAGGGTAGCTCAGTACTCTGGGTGGTTGTCTTACAAGTTGTTATGATGGATGCCATTTTTTCTGTAGATTCTGTGTTGGCCGCACTAGCCATTTCGTCGAATCCAATTATCGTGTTAATCGGTGGTTTAGTTGGTATTTTGGTAATGCGGGGCGTGGCCGAATTGATATTGTCCTTCATGAAACGAATTCCAGAATTAGAACCAATGGCCTACTATTTAATTGCGTTTATCGCAATCAAACTGTTCCTCTCAATTCCACAAATTGGCATTGAAATTCCGTCGTGGTTATTCGTTATTATTTTAGTGATAGCCGTTGTGGCCACGCTGTTGGCCCATCAAGTCAACAGTCACCGTAAGCAACGTTCACGCTCAGAGGTAAAGAAGAGTTAGCCACGGAATTAATTTAAGGGATCCTATTTTGCTAATCAACTTAGTATTGGATTAAAGGGTTTATTCTAAAACTCAACAAGCTATTCAGATAAACTCATTTACCGCTAAACTGTGATTAATGAGTTTATTTTTTTTAAACTATTTTTCGGAATAATTGCTTTAAGACTGCAATTCATAAGAAAAATCTGTATACTATGCTTACAAAAGTTTTTTTGGATTGGAGATGATTGAAATGCACGGTATTAAGTTTGCTAAAAAGTTAAACAGTCAAGAACACTGAAATCGAAAGGGAGTTTATAAACTATAATGAGTGACTATTCAGGAAAAAATACCAAACCTAGCCCCAGGTCGTTGCCGGTCTGGCAACAAACAACGAGTCAATTAAAGGCAACGTATAAAACCGATGTTGAGGTCGGTTTAACGAGTGAAGAAGCAAAGCGACGTTTTGAAAAAAATGGACCCAATGAATTATTGGCTAAAAAGCAGTCTAATTTCATTCGCTTCATTAAGCAGTTTAATAATAGTATTATTTATATTTTGGCTGTGGCAGCAATCGTTACTTTATTAATGCATCATTACTCTGATTCAATTGTTATCGGATTAGTGATCATTGCTAACGCCTTGATTGGCTATTTTCAAGAGGTTCAGGCGGATAACGCGCTAACCAAGATTCGAGAAATGTTACTATCAGAGAATTACGTTTTTCGTGATGGTGAAAAACACCAATTACCAGCCCGAGAATTAGTTGTTGGTGATTTGGTTAACCTCGAGGCCGGGGACGCGGTTCCAGCTGATTTACGGTTGATTTCGGCGGATAATTTCAAGGTACAAGAATCAATTTTAACTGGTGAAACTGGTTCAGTTAATAAAATTGAGGAGCCCATTGATCAGGCCGACTTGGCGTTGGCTGATCGGCAAAATATGGCCTTTGCTTCGACTGCTGTAACTTCTGGATCGGCGTTAGGAATTGTCATCGCAACTGCGACGGATTCTGAAATTGGTCACATTCAACAAAGTGTTGTAAATGTTAAAGAAAAGCCAACACCATTAATGCAAAATTTGAATTCACTAGGAATTGGCCTTTCAATCGGTATTGTGGTGGCAGCGATTTTGCTATTTGGTTTAGGCATGTGGACGCACGTTTACAGTCTACCGGCGCTACTAATTGCGGTCATTACAATGGTTGTTGGTTCTATGCCAGAAGGCCTACCAGCCAGCACTTCAGTTGTTTTGTCAATGGGTGTTAAAAAGATGACAACCCAGCACGCCATCGTTAAAACTTTGCCGGCCGTAGAGACTTTAGGTGCGGTTGATATTGTTAATACCGATAAGACGGGGACATTAACTAAAAATGAAATGACAGTAACCCAAGTTATTACTGGTGATCATCACTATGACGTTACTGGAGTTGGTTTTACCCAAGGAGACCAGTTAGATTTAACCGGCGAGTTACAATACCATGGTAAACCATTTGCTTATCAGGATGATCCAGGCCTTAATTGGTTGGTTAATATTTCCGGACAAACGACGGACGCCGCGTTGATTGAGGAAAATGGCCAATGGCAGCTAAATGGTGAACCAACGGATGGTGCATTGACGGTGCTCTACCAAAAATTGACTGGGCACACACCTGAAGTGGATGAGATTGATTCACTACCGTTTGATTCGGCGTTTCGTTTTAGTGCCCGGTTGGTTCGCTTTAATGGCGAGCACATTTTGATGGTTAAAGGTTCACCGGCGACGCTTGGTAAAATGGCGGCCGCCGGTAATCCTGATTTTGATGATAGTCACTGGGAACGTAATTTAACACGGTTGGCCAATGATGGTCTGCGGGTTGTAGCTTTAGGTTACCAGCGTGTGCCTGAAACAATGACGACCATCACACGAGAACAAATTGGGGCCGGCCTACAGTTGGTTGGTATGGTGGGCATTATGGATCCACCACGAGAGGAAACCGTTTCATCGATTAAAGAATTACGTCAGGCTGGTGTAAAAGTTAAGATGATTACCGGCGACCATCCGGATACTGCGGGGGCCATTGCCAAACGTTTGGGCTTAGACGATCAAATTAGCGCGATTACAGGTCCCGAAATCAATGAAATGAATGATGATCAGTTAAAGAACTGCATTGATAATTACAACGTTTTCGCTCGAACAACACCGGCAGATAAACTACGAATTGTTAATGCCCAGCAGGCAAATGGGCACGTTGTATCAATGACTGGTGATGGCGTTAACGACGCTGCGGCCTTAAAGCAGGCCAATATTGGTGTGTCAATGGGAATTAAAGGAACTGAAGTTGCCAAAGAAGCAGCCAATATGGTTCTGGCCAACGATGACTTCGCAACAATTGTTAAAGCTGTTCGTGAGGGCCGCCACGTCTTTGATAACATTAGAAAGACCATTCGATTCTTATTACCAACAAGTTTTGCGGAAGGCTTAATTGTCATGATCAGTATTTTAATGGGCCAAGAGTTGCCGTTATTTCCAACACAGTTACTTTGGATTAACATGGTATCGGCCCTAACGATTCAATTTGCCTTTATTTTTGAACCGCCAGAAGATGGCATTATGACCCGGGGACCACGTAATGTAAAAGCTGGTTTACTAAATCGGCTGGATATTATCGAAATTGCCTATGTCTCAGTGCTAATCGCCGGTTTAGGGATAATTGCTTTTGATTTTGCGACTCGTGCTGGAATGTCCGTTGCGTTAGGTAGTACTATGACCTTGAATATTGTGATTTTTGGGAAGATTTTCTACTTATTTAACCTGCGTAACGCGCACCCAGTGATTTCGAAACACTTTTTTGAAAATAAGATGGCCTTTATTATCGTTGGCATTTTATTATTACTCCAAGTTGGGATTATTTATTTGCCATTTATGCAATCAATTTTCCACACTGCGCCAATTAATTTCTTCTACGGCTGGGTAATTCCGGCAATTGCTGGGTTTATTGTCTTAGTCATTACGGAAATTGGTAAGCTGTGGCGGATAAAGCATGCTGCTGCATGATGATTGCCTTATGTTAGTAATTGATCTAGTAAAATATCCAAGATAACTAAATTAATTTTTACAAAAAAGATGCTCCTGGTGAAGCGTTTATAAAAACGTATTCAGTTGAAGCATCTTTTTTGCGTTGCGGCCAAACGTCTTTTTTTGCAAATTTATTTAAAAAGTGACTGGCGCAAATCAAAAATAGTGCTACAATATATAGTGCTGATAAATATTAGCTCACAATATATTGTGTTATTAATGGCTGGCCAGCTATTTTATTAAATTATCAATGAGCAGGGAGAGAGTATTGTGAGTAACTATATTAAGTTTTTAAGGCACCAATTAAAAGGGTGGCCCCAACAAAATTACTATTTGTTTTTCTTTAGTGTTGGTTGTCAGGTTATGACGTTGGTTAATCAAAGAATTACTTGGTTGACGTTGGTTACCTTTATCGGAACGACACTTGGTGTTTTATGTATTTTAGCAATTAATGCGGCTAAATCGGTTAATGGTTGGTTAGGCATTTTATCGGCCATTTGTTTTATTATTACCGGGTATGCGGCCGGTAACTACCTTAGCATTGGTGAACAGTTGGCGTATATGATTACGTTGGACATTCCGGTACTCTTAAGCGTTAATTGGAACGTTAATATGGTCTCAAAGATTAGAAAATTTAATGGATCAACTTGGGCTATTGCCATTATTTCAACGATTATTGTTTATTTTGTTTCTGGTTTTGTCATTGGTCGGTTTACAAATGACCCCCGGCCTTGGATTGATGCCATCAGTTTCTCCATCAGCTTAACGGCCGGCGTAATCTGCTTCCTACGTTACAATAACCAATACATTTGGTGGCTGGCATCTGGTTTAGCACAGATGGTCTTATGGTTTGTTTCATTCAAGCAAGGATCAGCAACTCTCGCTATGTTTGTAAACAGTTCAATTTACTTAATTAATGATATTTTAGCATTTACGATTTCACCATGGTACAACAAAAAAGAACGTGCTCGTTTAGTAAAGCAGGAAGCTGCCTACGCTAAAACAAGTAGCACGGTAAATAATTAAAAATTTTAAATCGGCGCTGGTTAGTAAATTGATGATCCTTTAGGGATAATTAAATTTGCTAATCAGTGTTTTTTGTCTAAATAGATTTAGTTACGTCCTTGTCCAAATGATGATATAGTAGTTTTAGATTGTAGATCCATGGCTGGATGGTCGATTAAAACAATTCAAATTTTATCTTTAGATTTCTCGATAAATTTAGGTCGAAATTCGGCAGTATTAAATTGCATTTTACGACTAAAGGCGTTAAACTGAATTTAATGACAAACGTGTGTTCGGCAAAAAAAGAAAGCGTGAGCTAAATGGCAACAAAGAGTATTGCTAATCATGATGGCACGACTGCCAAGAACGAAACAGAACGACAGGCTGCATTAGACCACGCCTTAAAGAAGATTCGTCAAAGCTTTGGGCAAGGCGCTGTAATGCGCATGGGTGAGAATACAAGTACCCGGATCGAAACAAACTCGACTGGTATTTTATCATTAGATGTTGCTTTGGGTGTTGGTGGATTTCCTAAAGGGCGGATTATTGAAATCTACGGTCCTGAATCAAGTGGGAAGACAACGCTAGCCTTAGCGGCAACTGCATCGGTTCAACGTAATGGGGGAACCGTCGCTTATATTGATGCCGAAAATGCAATGGACCCTAAGTACGCACAGCAATTAGGTGTTAACATTGATCAGTTGCTGTTATCACAACCAGACTCCGGTGAAGAAGGGTTAGCTATTGCTGATACACTGGTGGCAAGTAGCGCGATTGATCTAGTTGTTGTTGATTCGGTTGCGGCATTAACACCCCAAGCTGAAATTAATGGCGAGATGGGTGACGCCCACGTTGGGTTACAAGCACGAATGATGTCCCAGGCACTCCGTAAATTATCTGGTGAGATTAACCGAACAAAAACAACGGTTATTTTCATTAATCAATTACGGGAAAAGATTGGGGTTATGTTCGGTAATCCTGAAACAACTCCTGGTGGTCGTGCGTTGAAGTTTTACGCAACCATTCGCTTGGACGTAAGACGTGGCGAGAAGATTAAGAACGGAACCGAAATAATTGGTAATCAAATTAAGATCAAGGTCGCTAAGAATAAAGTAGCGGCGCCTTTTAAAGTTGCCGAAATTCAAAACTATTATGGCAAGGGTTTTTCCGCCGTTGGGGATGTGCTTGGACTAGCAGTTGAAAATGATATCGCTAAGAAGTCAGGCGCTTGGTATAGTTATAAGGGCGAACGTATTGGGCAAGGCTTGCCTAATTCAACGGCCTATTTAACTGATCATCCTGATTTATTAGATGAGATGTCAAAAGAAGTACGGGTAAAGTTATTACCGGAAGTGGACGAAAAGGCTGCTGATAAGCCGAAACAGAAAACTCCAGAAGAATAATTTTGGGATTAAAATACGTAGAAAGTGATTTTCTTGGATCGATAACTAATCGTCCTAAAGAATACGGCTCTATACTTTTTCCTGTTGATAGTTTACAAATGGTAAACTATTAACAGGATTTTTTGTGCCTTTGAATTTACAATTTAAGGACAGAAAAAGAGCTCACAGCCCTCATCCAAAAAATCCACCCACTACAGTATCATTTGAAAGGATATGAGAAAACCGTGAACCCTATAGACAATCATATAAAATTTGCGCTCAGTATTAAAGAC
>NZ_RHNQ01000087.1 GCF_003946275.1 Loigolactobacillus backii | reverse complement strand
GGGGAAGTATACTCTCCTCACAATTAGAACTATCAATATTTTACGTATCACCTACTTGACTTCTGACCACAAGTCTTTTTAATCACAAACATATAGCTATTTGGAACAATCACTAATCAGCAAACACTCAACGGATGAAAAAGCGTTGAACATCATTCCACGTCACTAAGATCATTAATAGTAGCATTAACCCAAAACCAATCAATGATATAATTCCTTCTTTTTCTGGATCAATCGGTTTACCTCTAACGGCTTCAACCAGATTTAATAGAATTTTACCACCATCTAGCGCCGGAATTGGTAATAAATTCATGACCCCAACACTAATTGATAAATAAGCCATTAAATTAATAATCGTTGGCAAGCCACTTTGTGCGGCTTGAGAAGTCATCGCGTACATGGCCACAGGTCCACCAAAATTATTCAAATTAAAGCCATGAACAAACATACCACCAATAACCTTAAAGGTCTGGGAAACAATAAACCAAGGCTGTGTAAACCCATAGGCAATCTTAGCGCTGAAGCTCGTGTCAAGTGCCACTGCAACACCAAGCACACCAACCTTTTTACCATTCGTTTTTTGTGCCCTTGGCGTTGCGGTGATTTTTTCAGAAGTCCCTTTGTGCCGGACCGTCAGCGTTATTTTTTTATTCGGATAACGATTAACCTGCTGGGCGACATCCTGAAAGGTCGGCGTTTTAACACCATTAACAGCAGTGATATGATCGCCTGCCTTTAATCCTACCGATTGCGCAGGTGAATTATCTTGGATCGTTCCTAATTCATTGGATGTTTTAGCAACACCACCCATTAAAAACGCCACCAAAATAAAACCAATAATTCCTAAAATCAAATTATTTAAAATCCCGGCAAAATTAGTTAGCAGGCGTTTCGGGATTGAGGCCGATTGAAATTGCACATCACGTGGTGCAATTTGAACTTCAGTCCCACTTTTTTCAATAATTGTCGCATCGTGATCGACATCGTAGCGGCGTAATTCGGCCTCATCACCATTTTCATAACCTTCAATAAATAAATCATCCTGCAAATCGCTCTTAGCAATTTCAAACGGAATTCCTTCATTTAAAGTGACCTTTTGACTAACGTTGATCCGGCTTACTTTCTGTTGTTCATTTAACGTCAAGAGAACCGAAGTACCAGGCTGTAATTCGTCGTCTTCATCATCCGCAATCCCAGCCATTCGAACGTAACCACCAATTGGTAGTAGGCGTAAAGTATAGGTTGTTTCGTTGCGTCGCGAAGCCCAGAGTTTTGGTCCCATTCCAATCGAAAATTCCCGAACTAAAATACCGGAACGTTTCGCAAAATAAAAATGGCCAAATTCATGGACAATAACAATTGCACCAAAGATTAGAATGAATACAATAAGTGTTTCCACACAGTTTCCTCCTCAATAAATTGAAAACTGATACCTAGGATTTAGACTAATAGAAATAGGTGCAAGATGGGTAAAACAAATAACAAACTATCAAAACGGTCAAGAATACCGCCATGTCCCGGTAAGATTTTACCTGAATCCTTAACACCATAATAACGTTTATAAGCCGATTCAACCAAATCGCCCAATTGGCCAACAATTGAAAAGACTAACGTCAGCAACAACATAACTGGCCAAGCGTAAACCTGAATTTGCGGTACAAAATAGGTAAAGACGCCGCCAACAATTAGGGCACAAATAGTACCACCAATTGATCCTTCCCAAGTTTTATTTGGACTAATGAGTGGCGCCAATTTATGCTTTCCCAGCTTACGTCCAATTTGGTAAGCACCAATATCCGTTGACCAAATAACAAACATAATATAAAAAAGCATCAGGACACTCGTCTCACGCGTCACAATAAAATAATAAAAACCGGTGCCAATATATAAGGCCGCCAATGCTGTGACCCCGACATCATCAAAATTTAAACGATTTTTAGAAAATACCATGTTAACGAGAAGTAACATAACAAACAGATAAATAAAGTACAACCGGTTAATATTCGCCGGTAGCCAACTATCAGGAACCATAACCGCAAGCAACGTTAATGCTCCCAGCAATGCCTCCACCGAAACAATAATCTTTTTTCGCATAATAAAAATTTCTGATAGGCCAACTAGTCCGAGGACCACCGCCATGATATCAAAAATGGGACCACCAATAATTACGATGGGAATAAAAATAATCAACGCAACCACTGCTGTAATCACACGCTGGCGCATATACCTAACACTTCTTTCTATTTTTTTAATCCGCCAAATCGGCGGTCACGGCTTTGGTAAGTTGCAATGGCAGCGTCAAAGGCCGCCGCATCAAAATCGGGCCAAAGCTTTTCTGTAAACACTAGCTCGCTATAGGCAATTTGCCACAGAAGAAAATTGGAAATTCGTTCTTCACCACTAGTACGAATTAATAAATCTGGATCTGCATACTGGCCAAGTGAAGCCGTCATCAATGCCTGGTCAACAGTTTCTTCATTGATATCGGCAGGTAATAACTGCCCACTAACCGCCTGGGCCGCAATTTTTTGAACAGCCGTTACGATCTCAGAACGGCCGCCATAATTAAGTGCAAAATTAAGGATCATACCGGTATTAGCCTTGGTATCGGCAATCGCATCAGCGGCTGCCTTTTGTGTCTTCTTTGGCAAACGATCCGTGTACCCCATTACATTGACTTGAACATTTTCGGCAACCAATTCCGGTACAAAGGTATCAAAAAAATCTACCGGTAATTGCATTAAATAACTTACTTCGTCTTCAGGGCGCTTCCAATTTTCTGTCGAAAACGCGTAAAGTGTCAACACTTTAACACCAAGCTGACTTGCATGCTTTGTAATCAGCTTAACCGTTTCCATCCCTTCCTTATGACCAAAAAGTCGTGGTCGGTGTTTCTTTTGCGCCCAACGTCCGTTTCCGTCCATAATGATGGCAACATGTGCTGGTATCCGCTGCGGATCAAGTTGTGACCCTAATTCTGATGTTTTATTTTTTCGAAATGAAAACACACGGATCCCTCCAGTCGAAATTTAAAAGCCAAACCTTATTGTAACAAAAAACCTGCTGACTGACTATCATCTGCTAACAGAAAAAAAGAGGAAAACGCCCAACGACGAATTCCCCGAAATAAATTAATCACTTATGATTTCTTTTTCCTTGTCAGCAGCAATCTGATCAACTCGTTTAGTTGATTCATTAGTTAGCTTCTGCGCCTGATCCTCTAAACCATGTAAGTCATCTTCAGTTAACTCATTAGCCTTTTCACGTTTGCGTAAGTCTTCCATTGCATCACGACGGGCATTACGGACAACAATTTTTGAATTTTCGGCCTGCTTTTTAACATCCTTGGCCAATTCTGCACGGCGCTCCTGGGTAAGTTGTGGAATAACTAACCGAATGGCCGTTCCATCATTAGCTGGTGAAATGCCCAAATCAGAAACTAAAATAGCATGTTCAATATCCTTTAAACTTGATTTATCGTATGGTGTTACCATTAATACTCGGGCCTCTGGAATTGTAATCGTGGCAACTTGGTTAAGTGGTGTTGGAACACCATAATAGTCAACCATAACTCGACTTAAAATACCTGCATTAGCACGACCAGCCCGAATTGTTCCAAGCTCACGCTGTAGTGCCTCTTCTGCGTTCTTCATCTTTTTTTGTGCTTCTACTAAAGCTGGATCACTTGCCATTATTCTTTCCCCCTAATTGTTGTTCCAATTTGTTCACCCTCAACTACCCGCTTAATATTACCGGTCTCGTTAAGGTTAAAAACAACCAGCGGAATGTCATTATCCATTGAAAGTGAACTTGCCGTTGTATCCATTACTTGCAGTCCTTTATCGATAATATCTAAATGCGTCAATTCTTCGTACTTAACCGCATTTTTATCCTTATTTGGATCAGCAGAATAAACACCGTCAACATTATTCTTGGCCATCAAAATGACATCCGCATCAATTTCAGCGGCCCGTAAAGCAGCCGTAGTGTCCGTTGAAAAATATGGATTACCCGTGCCCGCAGCAAAAATAACAACGCGGTCTTTTTCTAAATGACGAATTGCCTTCCGGCGAATATAGGGTTCAGCAATTTGACGCATTTCAATTGAGGTCTGAACACGTGTTGGAACACCTTGTTGTTCCAAATTATCTTGTAACGCTAAGGCATTCATGACAGTTGCGAGCATTCCCATGTAATCGGCCTGAGCACGTTCCATCCCCATTTCAGCACCAGTTTGGCCACGCCAAATATTACCGCCGCCAACAACGATCGCAATTTGGACACCAAGTTTATAAACTTCTTTAAGCTCTTTTGCCACATCCTGAATAACTGGTGGATTAATGCCAAAACCTTTTTCACCGGCTAACGCTTCGCCACTAATTTTTAAAACGATACGCTTATACTTAATATCTGCCATCTTATGACTAACCTCCGTAATGTTTTCTTCTTCATTTTAGCATACCTGACTAACTAGCGAGTATGTTATCCAAAAAAAAGGAGCGCAGGATTCTGCGTTCCCTTACTTAAAATGAATTAACGATTCATTTCGCTTTGTACTTCGGCAGCAAAGTCTTTTTCTTCTTTTTCGATACCTTCGCCAACTTCATAACGAACAAAATGCTTAACTTTACCGTTTTTAGAATCAACGTAGTGAGCGACTGTTTGATCAGAATCCTTAACAAATTCTTGATCGTCTAAACTAATTTCGGCCAAGAATTTATTTAAGCGACCTTCAACAATCTTTTCAACAATTTTTTCTGGCTTGCCTTCTGTTTTTGCCTCTTCAGTAAGGTCAGCCTTTTCTTTAGCCATAATATCAGCTGGTACTTGTTCACGAGAAACATATTGTGGATTGATAGCCGCAACGTGCATGGCAACATCCTTAGCAGTTTCGTCATCAGCACCTTCAACAACTGTTAAAGCGGCAATTCGACCGCCCATGTGCCGGTAAGAACCGAAATGGCCATTATCAGTTTTTTCAAGAACAGAAAAACGGCGGAAACTAATTTTTTCGCCAATTGTTGCTGTTGCGTTGATAACAGCAGCAGCAACCGTTGTGCCATCAGCTAACTTAGTTGCTTCAGCAGCCTTCTGATCAGCAGGTTTATTTACTGCCATTGCATCAGCGATATCTTGAACTAATTTCTGGAAATCTTTATTGTTCGCAACAAAGTCCGTTTCGGAATTAACTTCAACGATTGCCGCAACATTGCCTTTGATTGAAACGTCAGCCAACCCTTCAGCAGCCACTCGACCACTCTTCTTTTCGGCAGTTTTAACACCTTTTTCACGCAATGCTTCCATTGCCTTATTCATGTCACCATCTGATGCTACTAAAGCCTTCTTAGCAGCCATCATGCCAGCGCCAGATTTTTCACGTAATTCCTTTACTTGTGCTGCAGTAATTTTAGTCGCCATAATACGACCTCCTTATTTAATTTAAAAAGAGACTGCCTTAGATATAAGGCTTGCATTACTGTGCCTACCTTTAAGACAGCCTCAAAAAAATGTTTAGTTTAAATTTACTGAGTTTCTAAAAAGCGTTCCGATTCTGAACAATAACCTCGCTTAGTAAATAATTCACTAATCGCTGCTAAATACAGACAATCATCGTTTAAACCTGTTTGTTATCGCATACTTAACAAAATTATAAAGTTCAAAACACGCCTAGTTATTACGATTTTTGCCTTCAACTGCTTTTTGTAAATCAGCTAAGCTTTCGTTACTTGGTGTTTCTGAATCAGCAACGGCGCTATCTTCCTTCTGATCTTCGGCAGCAAAAGTCTTTTCGCTAACTTCTTGTTCTTCACCTTGACGGCCTTCAACAATTGCGTCAGCCATCTTAGAAGTGATTAAACGAACGGCACGGATTGCATCATCGTTTGATGGTACAATAACGTTGATATCGTCTGGATCACTATTAGTATCAACCATTGCAACGATTGGAATGTTCAATTTATGAGCTTCTTGAACGGCAATCTTTTCTTTGCGTGGGTCAACAATGAATAAAACATCTGGAATCCGTGGCATATCTTCAATCCCACCTAAGAACTTTTCAAGCTTCTCACGTTGTTTGTTTAATTGAGAAACTTCTTTCTTAGGTAACTTGTCAAAAGTACCATCTTCACCCATTTGTTTGATTTCTTTTAAATGAGCAATTCGTTTTTGAATTGTCTGCCAGTTAGTTAAAGTGCCACCTAACCAACGATGGTTAACGTAATATTGGCCCGCACGAGTTGCTTCTTCTTGAATAGAATCCTGTGCTTGCTTTTTAGTTCCAACAAAAAGAATAACGCCACCGTCAGCGGCTGTGTTCTTCATGAAGTCATAGGCATTGTCAACTAACTTAACAGTCTTTTGTAAGTCAATAATGTAGATGCCATTCCGTTCTGTAAAAATGTATGGTTTCATTTTTGGATTCCATCGACGTGTTTGGTGACCAAAATGAACCCCAGCTTCAAGCAATTGTTTCATTGTAATTACTGCCATGATAAATTCCTCCTTGGTTTTTCCTCCCCGGCGATCAAGTAATAAGTGAACTTCGTAAAAAGCACCACGCTTATTATCACGCAAGGTGTGAATTGATGTTATTTAACACCGGTTAATATCATACCCCAAAACAAACCAGTCCGCAACTATTTTTATTATCCCTGATTATTTGCTGGTCAGCCAACAAAAAAAGGGGTCTACACTTTCTGGTATTGGTGAATAACTAATACCGGTTTTTTGTCTGTTTTGAAAATCAGAAAAATAAAAAAG
>NZ_RHNQ01000086.1 GCF_003946275.1 Loigolactobacillus backii | reverse complement strand
ATGTAAAAGACAAACCGATTTCTCAATTTCGAGAAGCCGGTTTGCCTTTTTTAAACGGTCGATTATTTACTGCTTACTAACAAACGACTAATCTCAGTTATTCATTTTCTTTTGCCGGTTCATCCGTAATCAATCCCTTAAACAAGCCATAAACAAACTCATTTGGATCAAAAGCCTGTAAGTCATCAATTTGTTCACCCAAGCCGACTAACTTAACGGGTAGGTGAAGCTCATTGCGAATTGCTAGGACAATACCGCCCTTAGCTGTACCATCTAGTTTAGTTAAAACAAGTCCCGTTACATCGGTAGTTTCTTTAAACTGTTTGGCCTGAATTAAAGCATTTTGACCAGTGGTTGCGTCTAAAACTAACAATACCTCTTGCGGTGCATCCGGAATTTCACGACTAATCACACGTTTGATTTTTTCTAATTCCTTCATCAAGTTAACTTTATTCTGCAAACGACCAGCAGTATCGACCAACAAAACATCAAAGTCTTCATTCTTAGCCTTTTTGACGGCATCAAACACAACTGCCGCCGGGTCACTTTGGGCCTTACCACTGACCACCGGCACGCCCGCACGCTGCCCCCAAACTTCTAATTGCTCAGTTGCAGCCGCCCGAAAGGTATCACCAGCAGCTAACACGACTTTTTTACCGTCTTCTTGGTACTGGTGGGCCAGCTTGCCAATTGTAGTCGTTTTACCTGCCCCATTGACCCCAACAAATAAAATCACCGTTGGCCCAGTTGGCGCAAAATTGATGGTATTTTTTTCGTCCTTACCCTCTTCATCATAGATATCAACGAGTTTTTCAACAATCGTCTGTGCAACTTCTTGTTGACTCTTAGCATTACGTAGCTTAACTTCCTCACGAAGCTCATCACTAATTCGAACGGCCATGTCAAAGCCAACATCGGCGCCAATCAAGGTTTCCTCTAAATCATCGAAGAAGGCCTCATCAACTGACCGGAAGTTAGCAAATAGCGCGTTCATTCGTTCGCCAAAAGTTTTACGACTTTTTTCTAATCCTTTGTCGTATTTCGCTTCAGTTTTTGTTTCTTCTTCAGGTTTATTGCCACTAAAGGCATGTTTAATTCGATCAAATAATCCCATTTAAGCATTTCCTTCCTCAATTAAGTTGAAAGTAATCGTCCAGAAATACGGCCACCCCGTCTTGATCATTGGTCAATGTTGTTTGCCCAGCTACGGCCTTAACCGCTGGAATTGCGTTGGCCATGGCCACCCCCACGTTAGCTGCTGCTATCATGGACAAATCATTGGCCTGATCGCCAAACGCCATTAAATTGCTACGATCCCAACCAAGGTGGGCCAACAAAACATCTAAAGCATTCGCCTTAGTTACTGTCTTAGGTACAAATTCCAGCAAATTAGTTCGGGATGAAGCAACGTTAAATTCTGCCTTTAATTCCTCAGGTAAGCGTGGTACAGCCTGGTTAATCTGCTCTGGCTCCGTTGCTATCACTAGTTTACTATAATCATGCTGCTCCGGCAATTGTGTCGCGGTTGTGGCCACCACTTTCAAATTTGGATTCATTGCTTGATAAAGCGACGCTCCGAAATCAGTGATGTGGTAAACTTGTTCAAAATCCAAAACATCCACTGGCCACTTAACTTGCTGGGCAAAAGTAAACAATGGCTGCATTGTACTCTTGGCCAAGTTAATTTGCAGCAGAGGTGTTTTTTGCATTGTTGCGCGTACCAAGGCACCATTAAAAGTGGAAACAAATTCTCCTGCCTGCATTAAATTAAGCTGTTGTAAGTAGTCCGAAATTGCGTTAATTGCACGGCCAGTGCAAAGCACAATTTTAAGCCCTTGCTGCTGTAAGCGGTGCAATGTGGTAATTGTTCGCGGACTAATTTGCTTTTGACTATTTAGTAACGTTCCATCTAGGTCCAACGCAATCATTTTAATCATTGCTGTACTACCTCCGTTGCTTCTTTGAGTGAAACTGAAACCATGTGCGACACACCAGATTCCTGCATGGCAACGCCGTACAAAACGTCCATTGCCATCATCGTTCCTTTGCGGTGCGTGATGACAACAAATTGCGTATTTTTATCGTAATGCTGCAAAAAACGACCGAAGCGATCCACATTGGCATCATCTAATGCCGCCTCGACTTCATCCAAAATACATAAAGGTACCGGTCGAACTTTAATAATCGCAAATAATAATGTGATGGCCGTTAAAGCACGCTCCCCACCAGAAAGCAGGCTTAGTTGTTGCAATTTTTTGCCTGGTGGCTGTGCGATAATTTCAATGCCCGTCGTTAATAGCTCATGCGGGTCGGTTAACGCAAGCGAAGCCTGACCGCCACCAAACATTTTTGGAAAAGTTTCACTAAAGGCAGCAGCAACTTGATCAAAGGTTGTTTTAAAGCGTTGAATAACTTCTTGGTCCATTTCTGTCATCGTGGTCGTTAACTGTTCTTTAGCCGTTAACAAATCCTGCCGTTGTTCATTCAAGAAATCATACCGTTTCTTCAATCGCTCGTATTCAGAAATTGCCCCTAGGTTAACCGTGCCAATATCATCGAGACCCATTTGTAATAATTTGGCCTGCTGACGTAGTTCCGCCGTCGCCGTTGACAAGGCAGCCGCTTCAGCAGCCGCATAACTTAATTCATAAGTTTCCGAAAGTGTGGTTAGCGCGTGATTAATTTGTTGATTAAGATCCGCCACGTTCGCCGTTACCTGCGTTAATTTGGCGTCTTGCTGCTGCACAACTGCCTGTGCGTGATCCAATTGCAACTGTTGCTGTTCTAGCGCCGTAGCAATTGTCGCCCGTTTTTGCTGCTTGGCCGTAATCGCGGTTGTTTGTTGCCCCAGTTGCTGTTCAATTTTAGCCAATTTAGCCTTTACTGAATCTGTCGTCGTGCTAGTTTGGGCAAGCTGCTTAGTCAGTTGTTCCTTTTCTTGCTGTGCCGTACGTAAATCCGAAGCGAAGTCCTCTTTACGTGCTTGGCCTTCACGCTGTTCTTTTTTCAAGTGTTGCAATTGTTCTTTAGCAACCGCCAAACTCGTTTGTGCCGCTTGTCGCTGCTTGGCCGTTTGATTTTGATTAGCCTCATAGGCCGTAAGATCAGTCTGGGCCTGTTGAAGTTGCTTATCAAGCGTTGCCATGGCCGTTACCAACGCGGTCGTCTTAGTCGTGTTAGTGGCCAACTGCTGTTCAACTTGTTTTTTAGTCACAGCCTGTTGTTGCTTTTCGTAAAGACTAGCCTGTTGCTGCTGGGTAAATTGTGCCTGCTGCGTTTTCAACGTCGCAATCGTGGTTGCGGCTGTTGTATTTTGCTTGGTTAAGGTTTGCTGTTGTTGGCGTAAAGTAACTTGTTGTGCTTCTTCTTTTTTCAAAGTAGCCTTGGCCGTTTTTAAGGCGGTCTCTTTATCGTCTAACTGTAATTGCATAGCATGGAGTTTTTCAGCCAACTGGCGCTGTTCCAACTCACGAGCCAGCAAACCACCGCGTTTGGTTGCACCGCCACCAGTCATTGAGCCCCCGGGATTCATAACGTCGCCACTAAGGGAAACAACCCGAATTCGGTGCTGTAATTGATTGGCAATTTGAATCGCAGCCGTAATATCTTTAGCGATAACAATTCGACCCAGTAAATGGCGAATAACTGGCGCAATTCGTTGATCATAAGTGACCAGGTCAGCCGCGATCCCAACAAAACCAGTAACTTGCTGCACTTCAGTTAATTGCGCCTGCGTCAAACCTGCAGCGTGCACAACATCCAAGGGCAAAAAGGTAGCCCTTCCTAATTGCTTTTGTTTTAAAAATTGAATGGCGGCCTTACCAGCAGTCTGATTTTCAACAACAACCGATTGTAATTGTCCGCCTAAGGCTGTTTCAATGGCAGTATTATACTTTTCGGGAACTTCCACTAACTCGGCCACTGCTCCGACAATCCCATTAAGTTGACGCCGGTTTTTTAAAACGCCACGAACGCCTGCATAAAAACCGGCGTAATCCTGCTTCATTTCGGCAAAACTAGACTGCTTAGCTTCGGCCTTCTGCATAATTGCCAACGCCTGATACCAATTTTTTTGAGCCTGATCATATTGCTGATTATGCCTTTGGTGCAACTGCGTCAAATCCGTTAACTGTTTTGTTAACGTCTGCTCACGCTCATTGGCCTGTTCAAACGCCTTTTGAGCCGCATCTAATTCTGCAACTACTTTAGCAGCCCGTTGTTGCGCGGCACTGGATTGATTCTGCTGCTTTTTGTTCACCGCATTTTCTTGAGTCAATTGTTTTTGTAGGTAGGCAGCCTCGTTATGCAAAGTTGTTTGTTGCTGCATCTGGTCAATGTATTGATTTCGTAAATTTTCAATTTGTTGTTTCCGCTTGGAGGCACTCAACGAGCCGTCCTGTTGCAGATCAAGCTGTTTTTCTTGTTGAGCCACTTGTTGCTGTTTTTCCGTTAATAATTGCGTGTTACGTGCAACTAGGTCAGTTTGTTCACTTAATTGTTGCTGTTTAGTCGTAATAGTTGTCGTTAAATTAGCAACCTTTTCCTGGACAACTTTGCGCCGCTCACCGGCCAATTGCTGCTGACCACTAACATCGGCCTGTTGCTTGGTCAACGTCAGCCGCTGTTGCTGTAATTGATCCAATTCCAACTCCAATTGCTGTTGTTGCTGCTTTTGCGTTGTTACTTGTTGTGCAAAGGCAGCTTGATTCTGTTTTGCCTGTTCAAGGTTTTCACGCGTCTCCTTGAGCTCAGTCTGCTGTTGTTTTTTTGCCACCACTTGTTCATCAATTTGCCGAACCAAAAGTGTTTTAGTTACTTCGTTCAACTGCTTTTTTTGCGCCAAATAATCCTTGGCCAAACTACTCTGCTCTTTTAATGGCTCCACTTGATCCTTTAATTCCACAATAATATCTGCGACGCGGTTAAGGTTAACCGCGGTTTCATCTAATTGACCAGTGGCTTCATGCTTACGCTGCTTATATTTAACAACCCCAGCGGCCTCCTCGATAATTCCCCGCCGATCCTCTGGTTTACTGTTGAAAACTGCCGCAATTTTTCCCTGGGAAATAATGGAAAAGGATTCTCGCCCAAGGCCAGAATCCATAAATAAATTCACAATATCCTTTAACCGGCAGGGCTTTTGGTTAATATAAAACGCCGAGGTGCCATCCCGGTACAACGAACGCATGACGCTAACTTCCTCGAAACTTGTCTTTAAAGCGTGATCGTGATTACTAAAAGTTAAGGTTACTTCCGCCCGATTAAGTGGTTTACGCGCGCTTGAACCAGCAAAAATCACATCAGGCATCTTGCCACCACGAAGACTCTTCGCCGACTGCTCACCTAGGGCCCAACGAATAGCCTCCGTAATATTACTTTTTCCTGAACCATTAGGCCCAACGATTCCTGTAATTCCAGAATTGAAGTTAATAACGGTTTTATCCGCAAATGATTTAAATCCATTTATTTCTAACGTCTTAAGCTGCACACTTCTGTTCCCCTTTACGCATGACCTAGTAAACGGTCTAACGCCACCTCTGCTGCCACTTGCTCAGCAGCCTTCTTAGTGTGACCTGATCCCGTACCTAATACCTTACTTTTGGCAACAACCTCAACCGTAAATTGTTGGTTATTAGTTGGCATTGCCTCAGCAACTAAATGATAACTAATTTCAACTTCGCCATCTTTTTGTAAATACTCTTGTAAGTTTGTTTTGTGATCCATCACGTATGAAAAGGCCCCTGCTTCAACCTTAGGAAAAACAACCTGCTGCACAAATTTTGTCACAGCGGCTTTACCTTGATCAAGGTAAAGTGAACCAACAAAGCTTTCAAAAATATCACATAGTAGCGAATTGCGGTTACGGGCACCGTTCTTTTCTTCGCCCCTACCCAGTAGAATGTACTGATCAAAGTGACATTCACGCGCAAAAGCACTAAAACTATCCTCACAGACAATTGCAGCCCGTAAGCGGGTTAATTTACCTTCAGGATAATTAGGGTACTTTTTATACAAATAATCGGACACAGTTAGTTCCATTACAGCGTCGCCTAAAAACTCGATCCGCTGGTAATCTTGTAACTGTAACTCAGGGTGCTCGTTAACGTATGAAGACTGGGTAAATGCCTCTTCAAGTAACGCAAGATTATGGTACTCAATACCGAATTTGGCCTTGAGTTCCTTTAAAAATTTTTCGTTCACAATAGTACTCCTTTATTTTTAGTTTCTGAAAACTGCTTAGAAAGTGCCTAGATTCCATTCTGAAATGGCAACTGTCTACCCGCCAGTGTAATATTTGAGCCGCTTAAAACCGCCGGCTCCCGGCGCCATTGTCCACAAACCGCTACACCCGCGTAACAATCGATTGCCATTTATGAAGTAGTTGCCACCTAACAACGGAAAGTAGGTCGTTACTAATTTAAACCACAAAACACCGGCCAGTTGACAATTGTGTTATTAAATTGAATTTCCATCCCTTTTCAGATATATCCATTTAAATTATACCGTTCTTCGCTTCAAAATCCTACTCAACAGTAGCCGGGGCAAATAAAAAAGCAAAGGACTTCAACTAATTTAGTGTCCGCACTAAACATAGAATCCTTTGCCTTAATAAAATCGATTTACTTTTGGTGACTTTGAACGTAAGCGACCGCATCGCCCACAGTAACGAGCTTTTCAGCATCGTCATCAGAAATTTCGGCGCCAAAAGTATCTTCTAATTCTAAGACAAATTCAACAACATCGATTGAATCAGCGTTTAAATCCTTTTTAAAATTTAAATTCATTGTGATCTTATCCGCAGACAGTTCAAAATGATCTTCAATTAATTTGGCAATTTTATCGTAGATCTCTTGATCAGACATGTGCTTTCCTCCTAAGGCCTTAACCTAAAATTAATCGTGTAACCCAAAGCAGCCCTTTAGAAAAATTGGCTCTATACTTTTTCCTGTTGATAGTTTACAAATGGTAAACTATTAACAGGATTTTTGTGCAGAAAAAGAGCTCAC
>NZ_RHNQ01000085.1 GCF_003946275.1 Loigolactobacillus backii | reverse complement strand
CCTTTGGTTTTCGCAACTATCACCATTTAGTTTCACGGATCAAACTACAACAAATGCGCACCAAACCAAATAAAAAAACAGCATTAGAAGTTGCCTAACTTCTAACACTGTAAAATTGGCTATCAACAGGATTTGACAGAGAGCCTATATTCTTAACACTGGTTTCTATAATGGTATAAAAGTTCAAAAAGAAGATACACTAGCAATTTTAGAAAAAATTGCCAATCAAACTGCCAACTGGCAGAATTTCGGATCTTTGAACTATTTAAGCTACTTGGCGTTACCTGGTTACCCAGTCGATTTTTCGGATTCGGATTACCGCATAACACTAAAAGCACACCTAGAAATTCGCCTGGACTGGTTAAAAAACTATGATCAAAATCACACTGGGCAAGAACTACCTTCAGAAATTCAAACCAGTCTACAAACATTAATTGATCAGCTTAATGCATAAGGCCCACGATCTAGAGTAATGTTCGGAAACAATAGGGAGTGTGACAAAAGTCGGTTTTGGGTTTACTGCGTAACGTAAGCTAATCCAATAACCGTACTATGGTTATTGAATTAGCTGTAGTTAGGCACGTAAATCCAGACTTTTGGCGCACGTTCTAGAGCAATGTTCGAAAACAGTAAGAGGCTAGGACTTTTTGTCCTAGCCTCATTGTTTTAATCAAATTTATAATTAACGATCAATTAAGAACAATAAATCTGCATCCTGTGATTCTGGTTTAACATCGTCGTGATAGGTAAAATCGGCCTTATCAAATTCCTCTTTAATTTCGTCTTTGACCGATTCTAATGGTCGCTTATCGTTTTTTATTTGTTTAATGGCCACTTCCAAATGTGCTTTATCCGATGTATCAAATTTATAGTGAACATCTTCATCATTTAAAATTACAGTTATCAATTGCTTTGTATCATCCATACCTATTGCCTCTTTTTTATTAGTATCTATTCTAATATAGCGCAATTCACCTCATCTGTTAAGCGCTTTACTAAACATGAATTAGTTAATGCAGCAAATTGATTAAAAGATTATATGCTCATTTAAAATAGAATTTAAACTAATTATAAAAATTAATTAATCTTTTATAATTAGTTTATCTATTTTATAACTATTTTAAAACAATTAGATTAAATATTTTAGTTTTTAATAATTTTTATTGCTTATTATATTAAAGATAGCTATTACTCAATTTGATAATAAAAAGTCCGTTTACCTATCAAATACGTGATAAGTAAACGGACTTTTTTATTTTACATAATTAAATTTATGTTACTTAGTTTTCAGATTAACGTCAGTCTTCCACTAGCTAGATCATTAATTATTCATTACCAGTCAATTTGGTTGGATCCCCCAGCCGGTACCCATTACCCGTATTAAGCTTAAATTTCTTCTTTAAGCCATTCGTTAGATAGATTTGCTTATCCTTCGTTACAAAAATCGCCTGAATGTTTTGCTTATGTTTATTATTAATATAAGCCAGGCCACCCTTTACACCTTTATTAAAGGCTGCATTAGATAACGCGTCCCCATCAACCGACTTAGGTGAAACAATCGTAACCCCGGCCAAGTTATTCTCGTACGGATAACCCGTGTTCATGTCCATTAAATAGATATACCTGTGGCCGTTAACCTTTAAATATTGCTCATAAATACCTGCAGTTACGATCGACACATTCTTTTCTGGAATAACCCCTAGTGCCTTACCTCGTGCTGCCAATGGATTCTGAACGCCAACGTTCCACGGTTTGTCCTTGCCAACTGGTGAATGGCCCATCACAACAATATTACCACCAAGATTAATGACAGCCGTCGTAATTCCATTTTTCTTAAAAACCTCACGAACCTGATCCGCAATATAACCTTTAGCGATACCACCAAAATCCAAACGCATGCCCTTTTTAGTTAAATAGACAGTTCGTTTCCTTGCATTAAGCTGCACATCGTGATAATCAACCAGCGGTAACGCTTGATCAATTTCTCCCCGACTGGGCACACGTGCGCCTGGTAGTCCGATTTTCCATAGGTTGGTAATGGCCCCAATTGACATATCAAAGGCGCCGGCCGAATTTTTACTATAGTACATTGCCTTCTCCACCATTGGCCACATGTCGGCACTAACCTTAACCGGCCGAATGCCCGCATTCTGATTTATCTTGTCTAACTCAGTATTCTTCTTGGTTAAACTTGCTTGGTTATCAGACTTATGAATTCGGGCAAAACCTTTATCAAGCACAGCCTTTTTCCCTTTATTATAAATTGACAACGTACAAATCGTTCCCATAATAAACTCACTTTTTTGATACGGCCGTTTTATCACTGGAGCCGTTGATCTTTTAGCCTGACACGCACTCAATATGAGTGGTAAAATTAATAATAGAACAACTCCAAGTAACCATTGTTTCTTGGGTTTCATTTTGTGCACCCTTTCTAATTCAAACTTACTTCTTTATTTTAAGGGACCAGTAACACTTTGACAATCAATAAAAAAGTAAGGTTTCACACTTTATCGTTTCTATTAGGCAACGGATCCGTTACAATGATGATGGCAACATAATGCGAGGTGCAAATTTATGAAAAAGACAAAAATTTTAAGTCGAATTGAAGCTGCAAAAAAGGCGCATGAATTAATCGAAGTCCACGTCAAAAAACAAGTCGATGATTTTGAGGTTGGTTTCCCGATTGCTAGTGATCATCGCTGGCTGATTATTGCGGCAATTAATACTGAAGGCCAATTTGACGGTTTTACCCTCTTTGCCCTAAAACGAATCAAAAAAATTAAGGTTGGTACCGCCTATTTGACTATTGTTCACCACTACATCGATTTTGCTAAGGCCCATCAACTTTACGATCCACTAAAATTGGCAGACCGGCAGAAACAAATTAAACATTGGGAAAGAAATCTTAGTCGGCAATTACTTATTTTGTTAGCAAAGAAACGGGCTTTCGTTACGATTGGCGGCCGTTTCAAAATAATACCAACTGGTAGAATTCTGGCTGCTTCGGCACACGGCTTCACTTTTCAACCGTTTTACGAGTTTAATTACACAGTTGCCGATCCGCTAACAATTTCGTTGAAGGATATTGCCTTCATTCAATTTTGGGATATTTATGATGATCTATATCAATACACCGCGCCAAAAATTGCTAAAAAAACGTTTCAAATACAAATTAAAACAGATTAAAAAATGACTAACTAGTTGTTGTTACAAGCTCAACTAGTTAGTCATTTTTTGTCATTAATTTGCCTGTTAAATTGCTTCAAACCTACTCAGATCACAGCACACATAAGAGACATAAGTAACCCGTCGACTTTAAACTAATAACTTTTGAAAATCACTTGGCAATTCTGCCTCATACTGATTAACGATTTTCGTAAAGGGATCGAAAAAACTCAATCGACTTGCATGTAATGCTTGCCGCTTAATTCCCCGATCCAGTGGCCCCTGATAGAGTTCATCACCTAAGAGTGGGCGTCCTAAATAGGCAAAGTGCGCCCGAATTTGGTGGGTACGACCCGTTAGCAATTTCACCCGCACGAGGGAAGCATCTAAAGCAGGCAAATAACGTTCCAACCAATATTCAGTCTGCGCCTTTTTTCCCGTTTCTAGAACTGACTGTTTGAACTCATTGGGTCGCCGCCCTAATGGTGCATCAATCAAATCATGTGCCTGCTCTAAACGGCCATTTACCAAGGCCAAATACACTTTATCTAATGGCTGTGTCTGGACAAGATTTTGTGCCAAACGGTGCTTAGCAATTAGAACAATCCCACTAGTAAAGCGATCCAATCGCGTTATAATGTGCGGAACTTGATCCTGTGCGCCCGCGTCGATCAGATGACCCTTAACTCGATTAACTACCGTATCCACACGGTTAGTGGGACCTGGAACAGCAGTCAATCCCGCCGGTTTATTAATGACCAGCCAATTATTATCTTCTGCCAAAATAGTTAGCGGCTGGTGGCTGATCGCAACCCGCGGATCGGCACGCTCCACTGGTAGCCGGACCGTAACCTGATCATTACGTACAACATTGGTCGGCCCATTAGTTAGTCGCCCATTAATTAAGATTTGACCACCGTTTTGACGGAGATAGCGAAAGAAACGACTACCAATTCCCCGTTGACCTAAAAAATCCTTCATTGCTTGTTTTTCTTCATGCTGTTGCCACATAAATTCCATTAATATCCCCCAAAAAATTAGTCAAACCATTTGCCATTGATCGTATTTGCCTCAGTAAAATCAGCAATTATTCAACTAAATTATTTTTTCTATTATAACATTTATAGTCTAAGCCATAATTAGCGCTGTTTAATTAACACATTTCCCAAGATTACCTCCTGAAGCGCTTAGCCTACTTCAAACGTAAGGTACCCATTGGTCATAGCGCCATGAAAAAACATCATCAGAAAATGATAACACTATTTAGTGATGACCTAATCTAAAATAAAACCGTTTTCCTTAAAACTATCTAATTTAACTAGATTGACACAACTTCATGTAATTTATCTATAGGAAGGTAAATACTGCAGCAAAAATAAGGAAAAGAGGTTGATTGAAATGCTAACTTCTAAGTTAGGCCACCACATATTACTGCGACAACTGACAATTTTGAGTACTACCGGTATACTATTAAGTTCTGCAAGTGGGCTTTTTAGTCTGAAGAGTGTTCAGGCGGCAAGCTCAGCCACTGCTGTTACCAAAACTCAGGTCCAAACTGATACTCAAAAAGGACAGCAGGCCGCACAAAAAGATGTACTTGCCGCGGCAGAACAAGGGACTTCCCTAGTTTCCACTGGTGGTAATGACTATACCCAAGCCTATACCAACGAGTACCGGCAAGACCAAATAGATTACCTTAAAGGTAAACGGGCCGCCAATTTGGACGTCACAAAGGCTAACCCAATAAACACTAGTAAACCAACAACGGCCACGCGCTACTTCATTAAAGCCTACGAAGTTGAATTTTCTACGGCCCAAACGCTGTATAACAAGGGGGAGAACGCCGGGTATAGTGCCGGCCAGCAACAAAAGAAAAAGGACGCCACTGTGATAGCCCAATTTGGCCCAGTTTACCAGACAGGTTATCTACTAGGCTACCAACGCGGTCAAACAAATTGCCAAAACGAATTAGCACAAAAAAATGAACAAACAGCGGCCAAAAAACAACTACCAACTAAAAAAGAAGATTCAAAAACAGTGGTCTCCGTTAACCCTGCCCAGAGTAGCGCGAAAGATTCTAAGACAGTGACTACTGGTGTTGACCGTAATCAAGGCGTTGCTAGAGTGATCGCCGGCGAAGAAGGGCCGGCTCAACAACAGGCTCCAAAATCAAATCAGACCACTGCTTCAATTTCAAGCGTAAAACCAACCTTTTCGACTACCATTATTGCAAAACCTAACGCTACGATCGAAGAAAAGATTCTGCTCCAACCAGGAATCGCCGTTCCGTCACACAAAATATTTATTAAATTATTTGCAAAAAACGCGCAAAAAATTGCTTATAAACATGGTATTTACGCCTCAGTTATGATTGCACAGGCAGCCTTAGAAAGTAGTTGGGGCAATAGTGATCTGGCTACCGCGCCAAATTACAATCTCTTCGGTATCAAAGGCGACTCTGTTGGCCGAAGTACTCAAATGGCCACCAAAGAAGACAATGGCTTCGGCCAATTGTTTACCATTAAAACAAATTTTAAGCGTTATGATTCCTATAAGGCGTCCCTAACTGACTATACAAATTTATTAACAACGGGCACAATGGCAAATTTCTACGCTGGAGCCTGGAAACAAAACGCTAAAAACTACCAAAAAGCAACCAAGTTTTTAACTGGCCGCTACGCAACAGATACCAACTATAATTTGAAACTTAATCAAATTATTACTACTTATCACTTAACTAAATATGATCAAAAGGCAAAACAAACTCGGCAAATTAATTTTGTTAAAAAAAACTACAAAAAACAAGTAAAACCATTAACCACTGCGTATTTTCATCGAAAACAACTTAAGGCAGGTCCCATTCTGTTTCTATGATAACGGACACGAAAAACGGTTCTTAGATCAATAAAGTTTTTACCAACTTAATAAAATTATAGCAAATACTACCCTTTTACGATTTACGAGACTAGAAATCACACCAATAATACTACGCTAATTTTACGTATCACTAATAAATTACACAAAGTGAGACAAAAGTCGGTTTTGGCGCACGTTCTAGAGTAAAGTTTGGAAATAAAAAGCGGACGTTTGTCCCGGCCTCATTTCCCCTCACTTAAAATAAAGCGTTATTTTTGCATTTAGTCATTAATTATTGCTATCTTATTATTATAATAAATTTTAATTAAATTGGAGTTGAGAAAAATGGCACACACATTAACTGTAAATCTAAATTCTGGAAAAACACTTACGCTAAAACAGATTGCTAACGTTAAGGTGATCACCGACGATGCAGTAATCAATACCACGGCCCGAAATTTCTTCAATATTGGCCAAGCAGATAAGTACGTAATTACTTCAGATTGTGGTCATACTGCCCTAAAACGCCACGAAGTTTCATCCGTATCACTTAATGAAGATGACAAGCTTATTTGACAACCAAGTAGTTATGGTTATCATTTAAAAAATTCGTTCTAGGTGAATAAGTTCACCCAAAACGGATTAACAGTAAAAATAATCTAAGATTAGTTTTCGAAATACAGATTACAATTTTAATTAATTACCTAATATCAAAAAAATAAAGCCTCTAAGCAGGCTTTATTTTTTATGTGTTTCTTCCTCACCAGTTTGTAAAACAGCCATGAAGGCTTCCTATATCCAACACATTTTTATATTGTTTCACAGAATCCTTAAACGTGCTAGAAAGCCCTTTTTACTAGTGTATTATCATCATTCAATTACTCAAAATGTGCCCCACTTTTATGGCTCTCTGTCAAATCCTGTTGATAGCCAATTTTACAGTGTTAGAAGTTAGGCAACTTCTAATGCTGTTTTTTTATTTGGTTTGGTGCGCATTTGTTGTAGTTTGATCCGTGAAACTAAATGGTGATAGTTGCGAAAACCAAAGG
>NZ_RHNQ01000084.1 GCF_003946275.1 Loigolactobacillus backii | reverse complement strand
GAAAAATAAAAAACACAGTACCGCCCATGATAACGGGGTGACACTGTACTTGGAGAACTTATGGTGAGTAATTCAGGACAATAACTAGTCAACTAATTACCGGTTTGGTAGCAAGTATTCTTTCAGCAACAGTTGGGTTCTTATTTGTTAATGTATGCTTTAACCTAACAATTCCAAACCCAATTAACTTTATCGGATTAATGTCTATTAGTATCTTTGTCTTTTATCTTATTATAACGTGTGTCCTGGATTGGTTGGGATTTGCTTTCTACCCATTACTACTCGTAGTCTGGTTCCTAGCAAGTTCCGTGATGTCTTATGCACCGGAAGCCCTTGCTCCTTTGTACCGAAAGGGAATTTACAGTTGGGTTCCAATGCGATTTAGCATGCAAACACTAACAAATACTTTGTATTTCCATAATGGATCGAGTACCACCATGTCATCATTATTAGTCTTGTTAATAATTGGATTTGTCGCTGCTATCTTGATGTATAGTTCAGGATACTTAAAACACTATTTGTTCACGGTTAGCCCACACCGCAAAATAAATAATTAAACAAAACATGAAACCCAATTATTCATATCATCAAAAATAGCCAATCAATTGATTGACTATTTTTTGATGATCCATTTAGCAACAATTCCCTCAAAAAAAAGAGAGTGTGAAATATTTTGTGTAAATGTATATAAAAATTCTGAATTGTATAGAGGCAGAGAATGTTCTTGAGGTATACCCTATTGGCTAATCACACATAAAAGCTTTCTTATATCATTATTTTTTTGGCAGGTACTGTGTAGGTGGAAATGAACGAATGCTTTAATAGTTTTGTGTCACAAAATAAATTTTGGAGATTTTCAGCACTCCAGTAGTTCAATGATTCCTGGCATATTCCATCAGCAAGTTTATATATTGCGTCTTTTAACAATTGGAGCTTACTTTCAGAAACTACATGAACTTTAAAGTTGGTATGTGCATCTGAAGCAAAGATGATAGAGGGGTGGAAAATAATGGAATAGAAAGTTTGACTCTGATATTTTTCCGCAAACCAATTCGAAGATGTAGTTATTTGTTCTACATCACCTTTAAAGATTTCATCACTAGCTCGTCGATTTTTATCTTCTATGACAATCTGTGTGCTTTGATCCAGCCAAAGATTATCAGGACCGCCTTCTTTGATAGCCGTTTCTGCCTCAGGCTGACTAGAATCAAATCCTAATAATTCTCCTAATCTTTGACTGCTTGCTCTAAAGTTTGTTTCGTCGGCATAGTTTGTATAAAGCAGGTCATCATTAATAGCTCGAATATGTGTAGCTAAATCATTGCTATCTTCGAAGTCATACTTTTTTATATATGGTAGATTGCAAGAATTAACCGAACACTGCGAACTGCTGAAAAACCTTTCGTGGTGATTGCCAATTGAGTGTTTTCATTGGTCTTGCATTAATCCAATGATTAATTTGATCTAATTCTTTGGCGCTAACCGTCTCAATTTTTCGCTCCTTTGGTATGAATCGCCGAACGTATCGGTTTAATATCTCATTACTCCCACGTTCTTCTGGTGAGTATGGGTGTGCAAAGTAAACTGGAATGCCTAGTTTTTGCTCGATTTCATCATATTTTACAAACTCTCGTCCTCGATCAACAGTGATTGACTTAGCATTCTCGATCCCTTGAAAAAAATGAATTAATACTGGTGTCACTGCCTGACTATTGCGACCACTAACTTGCCTCACAATATGTTGCCGACTTAATCTTTCTGTGATTGTGACAAGCACTTCACCACGTTTCTTACCCGATTGCATCGTATCAACTTCAAAGTGACCAAAATCCTGCCGTGCTTGAACACTTTTGGGTCTTGATTCAATTGAACGGCCGTGAACAAATACTTGACGTCTGCCATCAGACTGACGTTTTTGACGAATACCTTTGTCAGGTAAATCAGCTAATGACAGTTTGAGTCGGCCAGCATTGAGCCAATTATAAATCGTTTTGAAAGGTAACCCTAAAACATGAGCAGCAGTTTCTGGTGACCACTTTAAAATGCCAATGTGCTCATTCAAAAAGACAGCGATAGCTGGTGTTAGTGTGTGATGACGGCCACGTAGATGACGTTTTTTCAATGCCAATGCATGAGCAATATCAGCTTTATAGGGCGTGACTTGATGAATTTCAACAGAGGCCGTCGCAGGTGATCGGTTAATAAAACGCGCGATGGCACGAATCGAATAATTCAATTCCAGCAAAGTTTGAATGACAGTACGTTCTTGAGATGATAAACTAGTCATGAGTCGCAGTTCCTTTATGGTTGTTTTGGACAATTACCATTAAAGGCACAATTCACATAGGGAGAAGACCATTGAAATCCACCATTTTACTAGTCGAAGACGAGGCGGGCTTAGCCGACTCACTCAAAACCGAATTTGAGCTCGAGAACTTCAATGTGTTCTGGGCCAATGACGGCCTAATCGCGCTGGACATGTTCCGGCAAAACGAGGCCCAGATTGATTTAATCATTTTGGACTGGATGCTGCCGCACATTCAAGATCAAGAAACCCAGCTGATTACTGTATTGATTGGCATTGGCTGGATCGCGATGGTGGCGATATCGCGGGTGTATCTGCGCGACCACTACCTCTCTGATGTGCTCGCCAGTGTCTGCTTAGCTAGCCGCTGGTGGTTGCTGGTCACACCTGCGGAAGCCTTTATTCAAGCTAAAATGCGGCAGTTTTTACCGGAAGGAATGTTGAAATCATGGCCACATCAAAATTAACGATTGTTGTTCCTGCTTACAATGAAGAAGAGGTGCTGACGTCCTCGGTGCAAAAATTACTGGCCGTTGAAGACCAAATCGCCGCGCAAACCGTCCTCGGTCAGCGTGCCGACATCCTGATCGTCGATGATGGTTCCATGGATCACACCTGGGACATCATCGAAAAACTGCACGCCATGAATTCTCGCGTGCGCGGACTGCGTTTTTCCCGCAACTTCGGCCACCAGTCGGCGCTGATCGCCGGCATGAGTGAAGCCGTGAAAACCGCCGATATGATTGTCACCATCGATGCCGACCTCCAAGATGATCCCGACAAAATCGGCGACATGGTGGATGCCTATGCGGATGGCGCCGACATCGTCTACGGCGTCCGGAACAACCGGGAAACCGACAGCTGGTTCAAGCGCACCACGGCCCAAGGCTACTACAAGACACTCAAGCTGCTGGGCGTCGAACTCGTGCCCAATCACGCCGACTTCCGCCTGATGTCCAAGCGCGCCGTTGAAACCTTCCTGCAGTATCCAGAACGCAACATTTTCATTCGCGGCCTGATTCCTAAGCTCGGCTTCAAAACTGCCGAAGTCTTCTACAAGCGCACGCCGCGCATGGCCGGCGAATCCAAGTACCCGCTGAAAAAGATGCTGGCTTTTGCCTGGGACGGCATCACCAGCCTAACGATTGCGCCGGTGCGGCTCATTCTCATTCTGGGTACCTTGTCTTGCCTACTGGCGGTGGGCATGGTGGTTTACGCCATTGTCATGAAAATGCTGGGGCTCACCGTGCACGGCTGGTCGTTGTTGATGGTGTCGCTGTGGTTCGTTGGCGGCATCCAAATGATCAGCCTCGGGGTGATTGGTGAATACATCGGCAAGCTCACCACCGAAGTTAAACATCGCCCGCGCTACACGGTGCAAACGATTCTGGATTGAGGTGAGGGTATGAAAAAGATTAAACCCGCCTTTCTGCCAGCAATTTTAATCCTCTGCCTGCTCATTGGCAGCATCGGTAACCTGACCAGTGTGCTCGGGGTGCCGGCGCTGTTGGTGGTAGTGCTCCTGGGCGCGGGGCTTTACTTCGGGGCGCCCCGACTTGACCATTTGTCTACAAGGCAGCTGCGCTGGGGCATTGGCCTTGGCTTACTGGCGATGCTGATTGCCCAGGTGGTCGTGTTGCACGTGATGCCCAACACCGTTTACCACGATCCGTACCGGGTACTGTCGCAAGCCGACCAGCTCGCCGCCGGCCACATGACCTGGGATATCACCTACTTCTGGCGCTACGCCAATAACGTGCCGCTGGCTTATCTGCTCTCCCTGTGGTTGCGGCTGACGCAACTGGTGGGCTTAAGCACCAATCTTTCGGTGCACCTGCTGAGTATCTTGGTGTTGGACAGCTTTATTGCCCTGGCGCTGCATACGATTTGGCAGCTCAGCCAGCGCGCCAGCCTGCTGGTCGTGGCCTTCGGTTTCTTTGCCTTGTCGCCGTTTGCCTACACCTACTACCTGCAAGTCTTTTACTCCGACTTACCGACGATGCTGGTGCTGCTCATCATCATACGCAGCCTGCTGAACTGGTCGCAGAAAACATCGCGCCAGCGCTGGTTTGCCGGCAGCGGACTAGTTGTTGCCGTGATGCTCGGCGCCATGCTCAAGCCTAATCTGGTGGTCTTGTTGCCAGCTCTGCTGATTGTCGGCCTGATTCTGGCCCGTCAGCACCTCTGGCGACAAGCCAAACTGACCCTGCCCATCCTCTTGATTGTGCTGGGCTTCGGGCTGAGTCTGCCGGCGACCAAAGTCTTTGACGTGGCAGCCAATTATCAACCCCGCACCGCCTTTTCGTTCCCGGCGACCCACTGGATCTTGATGGGCTACAACCAGCACAGCAACGGCGGCTACTCCGGCAAGGATGTCGGACGTGCCATCAAGCAGCCCAGCCAAGCCGACCGCCAGCGGTACAATTTGAAAACCATCCCCAAGCGCATCAAAACTCTCGGGGTGGTTGGCGTCATCCGGTTGTGGGTAGTGAAGTTAGGCATCGTGCTCAATGTCCAAGGCATTCAGCGCTGGTACAACGGCGGCTTCCGCGCCGCGCCTAGTTGGTACAGTAATCATGCTGGCTTCTATCAGGGACTGACCGTGATTGGCTATGTGGCCGCGACCCTGCTCATGTGGGGCGCACTGATGCTGAAGCTCTTGCGGTGGCGGCCAGATCTGACCGACCCGCATCAAATCCTTGCACTGCTGGCGGTGACCACTGCCCTTGGCTACCTGGCTTTCCACACCCTACTGTGGGAAGTTGAACCGCGCTATGGTCAAGCCATTTTGCCGCTGCTCTGGGTGGCTTTGGCGGCCATCCCGCGTCAGGCCAGCCAGTCGCGTCCCCGCTGGGCGAACCAAGCTAGCCTCCTCAATGGCGCCACTGCTTCACTCGTCGCCTTTGGGGCCGCTGGTGTGCTTGGCGCTCAGCTGCCACAAAAGCAAGTGATTGCCGCCCAGCGCAGTCAGCTATCCGTGCAGTATCACGCCAAGCCCAAGACCGTGACGCCAGGCACCGTGCTGGCAGAGGTGGTCGATGTGAACGCGCCAGCGAACTATTTTTCCGTTCAGATTCATGCTGGTAGTCAGGTGCAAGTCACCCTCACTAACCTTGCCACCGGGCAACATTATCGGTTAACGATGGCTGGCAGTGTGGCCCGCCTGCACCACCAGCTCGCCGCTGGGCAATATCGGATTACCGTTCAAAACCTCACCACCCGCGGCCAGCAGGTCGATGTGACCCACACCTACCATTATCAGCTCGCTGCTCACCCGCTAACGGTGAACGGCCAATCGCAGCCCACCGCCTCGTTGATTTATACCTGCATGCAGCGCTGAGAAAGGAGCCTTTTTATGGAAAAACCAATCACTACCCTTTACAGCAAATACGATACAGCCTTGCGCTACCTGCTTGTTGGAGGCCTCACCACCGGCATTAATGTGGTGCTGTTCTTCGGCCTGACTCACCTCGCGATGCCGTGGTTCTGGGCGAACATTATCGCCTGGGTCCTCAGCGTGCTGTTTGCCTTCATTGCCAACAAGAAAGTCGTGTTCAACTCCGCCGACATGACCTTCCGGACTGTGGTCAAAGAAGGCGCCAGCTTCTTCACCTTGCGCGGCGCGTCACTGCTGGCGGACACGGCGATTTTGTTCATCGGCCTCACCTTAATGCACGGTTCGCCGCTGATTGTGAAGCTGATCGACCAGGTCGTCGTCATCGTGCTCAATTATGGCTTCAGCAAACTAATTTTCGCTTAACGTAAAAATGGTCCCAGCAGTGGAAACTGCCGAGACCATTTTGCTTGGCTAGCCAAGCTTGATGCCGGCATCCGCCAGCGCTGCGTCGACCACGTTCATCACAGCCAGCGAATGCGCCATCCGCTGCTTGGCGGCAGCCAAATCGTGATGCGCAATCATCGTTTCGAACGCGACGAACTCTTCGTACATGCGGTGCCGGTCAGCTACCATACCTTGATCGACAAAATTTTCTTGCACATATTTTGTCAGTAATTCTTTCTGTTCGGATTCACTTAATTCTACCGGTAAAGCCACGTTAAACTCTTTTGCATACCGTGAGTTTGATTTACGATCTTTCTTTTCAACTTCATTCCACAACTGCTCTCGATCACTCGCCCATTCAGGTGAATTTTTTGGCGTCAAAATAAAGCTTTCTGGCATGATCGATCGGGCATAAAAATAGTGGCGACCTTCCTTATCATCAAATAGCTTTTCACCACTTCGATAAGCGGCACTGGCAATCGCACTTCGTCCTTTACCAGCACTAATATTACTAAAACTCATGTGGAATATTGCCATGTCAGTCACCGTCTTCCTTTGATTCTATGGGTTTTGACCTTGTTGTCGCCATCGGCGACTTCTAATACAGGATTTTAGCACGATTTACCCCACAAGAATTTAGTGGGGTGCAAGTGCGCATTGACCTCGTTTCACTCGGTCTGCTGATAACCATAGAATCGATTTTTTCCGTTGTTGAATGGAATGTATTTTTAATTCAATTTATGCTTGCACCTAACTAGGATTGTTATGTTTTAAATATTTAAAAAGTGTTGCAGATTACGCTGTTTTAAGCCAAAATTTTTTAATTGCTTTGTGCAGATAATCTTTATAAGCTTGGTAACAAATTTTGAATAACGGTGCTGTAAGATCTGTGAATTTAAACTGAAAGCATTATTTTGATGTCAGGAGTCATTAAGATTGACGAAAAGAAAGTATTAAAACCCATTGATGAAATGCTTGCTGATCCTTGGCAAGTTGATATTCAAGAATTGTTTGAAGCTTCTGTCAATGAA
>NZ_RHNQ01000083.1 GCF_003946275.1 Loigolactobacillus backii | reverse complement strand
ATGTAAAAGACAAACCGATTTCTCAATTTCGAGAAGCCGGTTTGCCTTTTTTAAACGGTCGATTATTTACTGCTTACCATTGAGTGATAACTTAATTTTGCTTTAGAAATGGAACTAGATTAAGTACCTTTTACGGTAGGAAACGGATATTCTCCGTAAATTATTTTTAAAAAAGCACTCAAATTTATGCGCTTCACTAAAAAAAGACGTTCATTGATTTTTATCATTAAGGGATGGTGAATTACTTGGAAGACGTCGAATTACAGATATTTAAAGAAACCCATGTTTTTGAGAACATGACCACTAAACAAATGCACATTTTGGTTGCCGCGATTGATATTTTCGCGGATAAGGGCTACGCAAACACGAGTACTAAAGAAATCGCGACCCAGGCTGGTGTTGCTGAAGGCAATATTTTTAGTAAATTTAAAAATAAGCGCGGTTTATTAAACGCAATCATCGCCCCGATTATTGACTCAATCTTTCCCGCGTCAATGAATGATTTCATTAAAACGCGCTTAACCAAAGAGTATTCAACGCTACACGACTTTTTCGATTCAATCATTAAAGACCGCGTTGCCTTTCTAGCATCTAACTCCAAAATAATCAAAATCTTTGTTTCCGAAATGTTATACGATCAAACGGTTCGGCAACAGATCATCGAAAAATTTTCCGGTGCTTACTGGTCCAACATTAATCAAGAACTGAATCAGCTGAAAGCCAAGCACTTAATCGTTGAACTAGATAACATCGAGATTCTAAAGATTATGTGGTCGATCACCGGCGGTATTATTATTGGTCATCTATATTTTGGCCAATCGCTATCCACCGACAAAATTGATCACGCCATTGCGGCCTTGGTTAAGGCACTAAGCCGTTAAAGTGGCGGCCTTACCAGACACGTTTCAGGTCAAATAGCAGTAGTAAAATCCAGCACGCAAAAAAGGCGTTTCCTTGAGTTTTCATTAACTCAAGGAAACGCCCTTTTTGATTTGAACGCTAATATTCAAAAATAGAACCGTCTAGTTCATCGAATTCACAGATGCCTGCATTTCTGTTTTTGGTGGCATCCAGCCGGCAATGTCGGTTGTCCGGAAAGTATAATCCAGTGGCACCTGGTAAGCTTTTTCGTAAGCCGCACACTTTTGCGCGTAGTCTTGCTTCATCATTGCCAAACTATTATCGCGGACACCTTTGGCCGGGTCAGGATAGATCGGCTTCAAAACGTGCATGATGTACGCAACTTTTTTAAAATTGTCGCTTTCAATATCAGGTAAATCACGCATTTCCACAAAACAAGAAATAATCGGCACGTTAAACTTAGCCGCGTAGTAGTAAGCACCACGCTTTACCGGCCGTGGTTTGCGGTAATTAAACCACATTTCCTGCTCCGAATAAATCAAAATAAGCTGTTTCTGGTCCAAAATGTTTTTTAAGGCCTCGGGAAATTGGCGGCCCATATAATCTTTATCTGGTCCCAGGGGAATTGTATCGTAATAAGTCATTAAATAGCCCAGAAACCCGGGCATTTGCAAGTTTTCCAATTCACTAACAACATAAAGGCGTGACTTGCTCATCTTTTTGACGGTCTTGTGCACAACTAAACTATCCAGCGGACTAAAATGATTGCTGGTGACAATGCCACCGCCAGCAATATTTTGGACATTTTCCAGTCCTTCAACTTGGGTACTACGCAAGATTACCCGCGTTGCAATGTTCATAATTTCCCGCGTAACGACATTATTATATTTATAGGTTTTGGTTGTTTCTTTCTCAAGGTAGCTTGCTAAAAATTCTTCCTGCTGCTTACGGGATAACTCTGGATCATCAGTTTCCACTTTATCGTTGAAGCGTCCCTCTTCGGCGGCCTTTTGAATATTAGCAATCACCTGCGTTCGGCCACCTTGAACAATCAATTTATCAATCATAACCGGATTTTTTCGCCTCCTAATGCTGCCTTCTTGAAGTTCATCGCCGCTTGGGCAACTTTTGGCGCCGTGACCAACAAGCCGGACAAGTTGCTCTGATCGTAGTCTTGTTGTTCTACAGAATAATTATCCCGCATCGCAATCAATTGATCATAGTAAGGCGTCTCTTTGGCGTAGGGCCAAAAATAACTTTCAAAGGCCGTGTGCTTGTACTGCCACGGCTTAGCAAATAAATTATAGTGAATTAACTTCGGTGAAACATCCTTTTCCTTAACTGCAGCGGCCTGTGTATTCCATTCGACGCCTAAACGTAAAATTCTGTCGTGGCCCATTGCGTTTAGGTAATCTTGATCCGGCGCAATTGTTTGAAAATGATATTTATTGTATAAGGTCACAAATTCGTGGCCCAATTTGGTGGCTCGTAATTCCTTTAAGTTCATCACCAAAATACCAGAATTGATGTAATCGGTAACCGGCACACCCACTGCATCTTCACTATACTCAACGGTTTCCGGATTGCTGCCAATAAAGACGTCTGGTATCCCGGCAACTAAATTATTACCCAGTTCAATGTTAAAGAGCTGCGAGATATCCCTGGGAACAACGATATCGGCGTCAAGGTAGATCGCCTTATCGTATTCTGGAAACATGTCGGCGATAAACAAGCGGAAGAAAATTGTGTAGGTAAAATAATCCCCCCGTAACTTGGCCTGTTCACCAGTGATCACGTGCTCCAAACGGCCCTTCATTGAAACAAACCGAATTGGAAATTGTTCAGTCCCAATGGCGGCAATATCCTTTTGGTTTTGTTGCGAAATACCTTCGTGCAAAATAATAATTTGGTAATCATAGCCATCAGTTGCGTTATCAATAATTGATTTTAACGCCACAGCTAAGAATGGTACGTATTTGTCATCAACCGAAAAGAATAACGGTATCGTTTTTTCTGTCGTTTTCAATAGTTTATAATCCCTTCATTTTTGGCATCAAATGGCGGTATTCCGTTAAGATATCGTCATATTCGTATAATCCTAGTTTATCGTGAACCTTATCGACTTCCCACGGCTTAACCTTCAAGGTGTGAATCCACGGGAAAAGGCGGAAACTGGTGGTAAAATGCTGGAACACCGTTTTTCTGTGCAACCGGCGTTGATCATTAAAGCGATGGGACACGATTTTCTTGGATGTCGCCAACTTATTAATTGCTGATTGATCAGGCATGAACATCTTTTTTTCTTGGCACATTGAGCGACACTGACTAAATAACCCAGTTTTCTTAATCAGCTTGAGGTTTAGCAGTAAGACACCGGAATTAACGTAATCAAAATGGTCCCCGCTATTGTGGAAGAACCACTTGCCGTAATAATCCAACACGCCAACAAACTCGTTGCGGCTAATATCCTGGTGGTAAAATGACCGAAAATTCCTGTGACAAACAATGTCAGTATCAAGGTATAAAAGTTTGTTGGGCAAGCCTGACACTAAATCGGCAAAAAGGCGCAACATACAATAGGGTGTAAAAATAGTGTTCAAGTTAGCTAAAGGTTTTTCTTCATTAAATAGCGTTGTTACATCAATCTTTGTCACTGAATTTAGCGGATTAACTTGTTTAACCTGCTGTGCCAAAAATTGAACCGTCTGATCACTCACGGGATAATAGCTTGTTTTATTAGTTTGAATGGATGCCGTCATAATATAAATGTTGAGTGGTTCGGTGCTATGTTTTAAAAGTGAAAGAATCGAAATTAGTAACCCGTACGCCATCTTCTCGTTGCCGCAATATAAGATATTCATCATATCATCTCTTTTCGTACTTAACGTATTCATAGGTGCTATTTTGACTGCGCTGCACCATACAAGCATGAACTTCCTTGCACAATTTTTCTTGCTGGGCCTTCTTGCTAAGCGTTTGGTCCGGTAAAAATGGCCCGTCCACGTACAGCGTTAACCGCGGTTTCTGGCCAAAGCGGCGTTTCTGGTAGGTGGTTGTCATACAAAACGCCGGCACCTTATTTTGAACGGGGTAGTGAAAGGAAACGGTGGAAAAAGGCCGAATTTTCGTATAGTACGGCCAGACGTGGGCCTCTGGATAAATTGTCACAAAGTGTCCTTGCTGCACCTTCTGTCCCACCGCCGCGGTAAAGGCACGCATTTGGTGTAAGGAACCAGGAATGACCAGCCCACCCATCATTGGGATCACCTGCCCAATCACCGGGATTCCCAAATTTGCCTCGCTGGCAATGACGTAAGCCCGCTTAGTCAGCGCAACTTGCAGTGGAATGACAACATCCCCGATTGGCTGGGTGTGATTGCCGTAGAGGAAAAACCCGGACTTTTGGTACTTTTTGATCACTTGCCGGTTTTTAACTTTAAGGTGCAGACCTAACTTGCAATAACAAAAACCCAGCAGCCAGGCAATTGCATAGGTGATCGCTGAACCAAGTTGATAAAACACATTTGTGTGAAGCCACTTGTAGTCTTTTGGTAAGTGCTTATTTTGATTTTTGCTGGTTACCACATCATCCGTAAACGAATGATAATACTGAACGTTCTCCGCTTTCACCTAAATCCCCCTCCTGACTTGCGTGTGGCGAATGATTTAGTGTTCGTGCCCACGATTGGTGCCGGAAAATTAATCAATCCCTATATTTTAACACAATTGGTACTTCACTCATTTAAGTGATCATTCAATTAATTCTCCCAACCCAAAGTATATTCAATTATAATGTTTAGCCAACCCTAACTTTAATTTCAATTAGAATTATTTTATTTATGGCTGCTATTTTAGTCAATCAATTAGAAAATCATTAAATAGTTTCAAGCAAAGGCCTGTTTATCTGCTTAATTACTTCATTAAAGTATAAGAAAGTAACGATTAACTTTCAAATGTTTAGGCCTGAAGGTTACTCAAGCTTTAATCAGTTAAGCCGTACACATTTACTAGTCTCTCTGGCCGATTTAGTGGAAACGTGTTTGAAAAAGCAGATTATTGCGTATAGCTACGCTAGTCGAACGATCCGCTGCGCGTCTCTTTTCGCCTGGCTGCCATGTTTCTTGCGGTGACCGAGACGAACTGAGTCGAGGAAACACAGTTATGGGCCTTATAACTGTGCTCCTTAGTTTTCGCCACAAGAATGGTCAACGTCCGTAGCATCAAAAAATATTAGCGTTCTTCGCTAATATTCTTCCTCTATTGCGGAGTAGTAGGCTATACTCCATAATCTAAGCGCTTTTTTTTACACTCTCTATTCTGAAACGTGTTTGAAAAAGCAGATTCCTGCGGTTAGCTACAGCAGTCACTTCGGCCGTTACACGGCCAAAGCGCCTACTTAGGCTAATCCTCAGAATCTAAGCGCTTTTTTTTTACACTCTCTCTTCTGAAACGTGTTTGAAAAAGCAGATTATTGCGTATAGCTACGCTAGTCGAACGATCCGCTGCGCGTCTCTTTTCGCCCAGCTAGGCTATACTCCATAATCTAGGCGCTTTTTCAAACACTCTTAGTCTGTTCCAATCGCTCCCCAAATCATTGCGCTAATATCTTCATAGGTGAATTTATCGGCTGGGTAAATGCCGTTTTTGATGTTTTGGACGTGGCGCTGGACGATGGAAAACACCGCCGTCATGTGTAAACTAACGTGGGTTGGTCTGAGAATACCTGCTGCCATGCCGGCATTTAGTAGCGTCGTTACTGGGTTTGCAATTTTCATTGCGTCATCAATGTAAGCTTTTCCCTGACCCTGTAACGACTTGATTTGTTCAATTAAGGTTAAACTATCGGGATTGGCCATGGCGAAGTCATAAATTGATCTTGTATAAGTCCGCAGACGCTGGCGCAAAGGAAGCCCCTCATCCGTAATTAGGGCCATGTCCGTTGTCGCCATAATCTTATCCAGTTCCCGCTGGTAAACGCTATTCAGTAAGGCCTGCTTGTCCTTAAAGTATAAATAAATGTTCGACTGGGCAATTCTGACTTTCTTGGCAACTTTGGTCGTTGAAACGGCCGCCGCGCCTTCATTAATAATGATCTGCGCCGTTGCGTTCAGAATCCGTTCTTCTTTCGTTATATCTCTCTTTTTCATACATTTAGTGTACGCGAGATGAGCAAATCCTGTCAACGTTGACAAAGATAGAACTATCTTTTATACTAGCAACAATCAGTTTAAAAGATAACTATATCTGTAAAGGAGTCTTTAAGTATGAAATTAACTTTACTTGGATCACTTGGAAATATTGGGCGGCTGACAGTGCCAGCTCTAGTCAAGGCCGGCCACGAAGTAACGGTTATTACAACTAACCCAAAACGCCAAACTGCCATTAAAGCAATCGGCGCCATCCCCGCTGTTGGGTCAATGACGGACGAACAATTTTTAACGACGGAATTCACCGGCGCCGACGCTGTTTACCTAATGTTATCCGGTAACGCCGGAACTGACCTACTAGCGGCGGCCAAAACCCAAGCGCAAATCTTTCGGCGCGCAATTACGGCCGCTCACGTGCACAACGTTGTCGATCTCAGCAGTGTTGGCGCTGACGGCGGTCCAGATGTCGGTTCACTCTACGCCTACCATTTAATTGAAGATGAGCTACGAAAGCTCAGTGACGTGAACCTCGCCTTCGTACGACCAGTTGGTTTCTACAGCAATTTGTATGCCAATCTTCCTACGATTCGCACGCAACACGCTATTTTTGCCAACATTCCAGCCACGGTGCAGCGCGCTTGGGCCGACCCACGAGATATCGCCGCAACCATTGTCCCTTTACTTGAGGCAACCCCAGCAGGTCAAACTGTCCACTACGTCGTCAGTGATCGCTTTTCCGGCGAACAATTAGCAACAGCACTGCGATCCGCCCTTGCACTACCGGACCTTAAGTACATTGAAATTAGCGATGAACAGTACAACATCAATTTGCTGGACCAAGGTGTTCCCAAACAAATCGCCGCTTCATTTGTTCAAATGAGCACGGCCCAACGACAACCTGAAAAGTTTTACGCTGACCTGAAGCAGCACAACCCAATCTACGGCAAGATCAAGCTGGCCGATTTTGTCCATGAATTTACCGCTGCCTACAATAACCCAGCAGACAAAAAAACGGCCGCAACCTTGGCCGAAAGAACGAAGAAATAGTTGTTTTTAAACTGAAAGACCGACTTTAAATGGTTGCTTTGCAGGCTGAGTTGCCTTTAAGGCTACTATCTAAAGTTGGTCTTTTTATTATGGGTCTACACTTTCTGGTATTGGTGAATAACTAATACCGGTTTTTTGTCTGTTTTGAAAATCAGAAAAATAAAAAAG
>NZ_RHNQ01000082.1 GCF_003946275.1 Loigolactobacillus backii | reverse complement strand
GAACAATTAGAGAATATCACACAGCATCCAAACAGCGAAGCTGGTCAATACTTGAATACATTTTTAATAATACGAGGTGGCGATGAAATGCTGAGAAAAACTAAAAACTTTTTAAAGGCAAATGGCTTTCATTACAAAAAAAATTATGTATCGCCATTGATCGCACCTGAGAATTATTACGTCCTACGTTTCGGCAGAAATCATCTAAATAACCGTTATGTTGTTCAGTATAGTTACACTTGGACTGGACGAATGAAAATTAGTTCGATCAATTTGCGTTTACATGGTCAAAAACGACCACGAATTTTTAAAAATGAAACACAGCTACTTGCTTATTTACGTAAACACCTTAAATTATCTTAATTTTGGTGCTAAAAAATGTGGAGTACGAAACTTTCGGATAGCTATGAAAGTTTTCGTACTCCACATTTTATTTTGTTATTGATTAAAGCATATCCCAAATCAAAGCAACATCTGGCGAAACTGTATTTGCTGGTGCAACATCAAATCCCACTGCTTTACCAGTATCTAGCGAACCGCCAGCAACAGCCAATTGTTTCTTGTTTGAGAAGTCTTTAGTAACGGCGTCAGTTGCTGCGTCCAACGAATCAAATTGTGCATGATAAGTAGCACGCAAACCACCATTGAAATAAAAACTAACTTTATAATATCTGTTCATGACTTATCTTCCTCCATAACGGGCATTTCTTTATAGCATACACTACTAGATAATCTCCGCCAATCATTAAATGAAGCGCGTAACATCAGAGCGTGGTCTAAAAAACATTCAGATTCTACTTTGTAAATTCTAAGAGCAACCCTGCAAACTATTCTTTAAGAATTTGAAATCCGGCAAAAAAGTAACTCGTAGGCTTAGTTAAACTACGTATGATTGACGTTAGTGGGCCACCGTTCATGTTTATTCAGGTTGTAAAGCCAATCATCCTGACCATTATAAAATGACGCTATGCCTAAAAAAGCACACAAAATGGCAAACCAACTGCGAACATCTACAATTGGCATTAACGTAGGTAAAAGCCAGCCAATACCTAAAGCAACAATTAAGTTGAGTAGCCCGTTTATCCAACCACCAACACCAACAAAATCAAGTAAGAGCCCGTGACGCGATAACGTTTGATCGTTATTTTGCCGAGCAACAAGCCCAGCCGGCCACTGCCAGGCCAAGTTTATAACAAGTGCACCAAGCACAAAAACTATTGGCAGCCACCAAACCGTTGTATCTACGGACCAAAAATTATGGCGGTTGCCTAAGCGAATCGACTTGGATAACATAACAACCCAAAAGAAATCAAAAAAGATAATTGGTAAACAATAAATAAAACTAAACACAACCAATCGATTAAATTTGTTGCGTTGCTTAACCTCTACCACATTATGATCTTGTAGCATAACGTGCTTGCTTCGTTCTTTCACGCTCAATTTCATGTTGTTCATGGTAGATGGCCAATTTAAAGACGCCATGAATGGTTAGTGCGAGCGGTATTACGTGGATTAATGCCATTGGAATTAACAATTGTGGCTTTGTGACCAACGGTTTTAACCCTCTGGCCATATCAGCATGTTTGGAATGAAACTGTTTGTGTTTTAACATAAAATTTACCTCCTAAGAGCTTTAATGTTAATTTTGCGCAAGCGCTAAAATACTTATTCACGGAGGATGTCCATTCTCCTAACACGTACTTCGCATCCTGGAAACATGGCCCTCCTAAGAGCTTTAATGTTTATTTTTGCGCAAGCGCTAAAATTAATATCTACTTAGAACAGTGATTAATGGATCAATTTTAGTTTAACACGTTCATAGACAAACAGTCGTATAAAACGTTGCTACAAATTAGGATCCATTTTAAAAACAAGCCTAGATAATTCAGCGCCTTGCGTTGTTAAATCGGCCAATAACTTTTTAGTGGCCTGATTATAATGGGCAGCAATTTCATGATTTTGTTGGGTTAAATAAACCGTCAATTCATCACCGGCTAAATTTTCTGCCTTCGCATCAACACTTGCTATTTTTGTACGAGCCCATTGTGATAACTCTTTTTGATAGTCTAGATCGGCCTGAATAAATTCGGCATAATGCGATTCAACGATCATTGCCAATGCCTCATACAGCCAATAAGCGCTGTCCAGTGACATCTCCTGGGGCAGCTTACGGTAAGATTCATCCGTGTCAGTTGCGTTGCTAAAAAAAGGAACGTGCGGACAGAAACTAGGAACGCCAAACCCAAGCCATTGCACACCGGCCGCCCCATTTTTACTGTTGTCACGCATCTGCAAGATATGAGAATTAGCAGTTCGCGATAATGAAATTGCCCGGTAAGTTTTTTTATCATGTTCACTACCATGACCTAGCGGATCGTATTTGGTTTCATTGTAATGTGATTTCAGAATATACTGAACATCTTCCACCGTAATCTTTCGGTTTGCTCGCCGAATAAATGGTAGATTGGGTGATTCTGGTTCTTGCTCAATTTCGGGATTCAAATAGCGCTGCGCAAACCAAACTCGTGGTGTGTTGTAGTGATGATCCTTTTCCGTATCCGTACCAAAAATATGTCGGAAATTCCACTGATCAGTATCTGGATTCAGTTGATTTTGCTCAACAAATTGTTGAATTCCATCAGCCCACATATAATTATTTGAATCAGAAAAATCAATCGCTTCAATCGCAATTTGATTTGCCGCCACAGCGTAACAATCATCAGGAATTCGAACAGCAACCCACTGATGACCGGTAACAATTTCCATATACCAAACCTCATCACTATCACTGAATTGCACACCGTTACCCTCTGCTGAACCGTATTTTTTTACTAACTCGCCTAGATAGCGAACACCCGCACGAGCCGAATCAATAAACGGTAGGACCAACGTTGTCATTGAGTCTTCGGCCAAACCATTTTCCACAAACGGATCATACGCTAAAACGCGCTCGTTTGCATAAACACTTTCCGTTGCACTTTCACCAACGTTTTTTTCGTTAAATCCATCTTCTTCGTTTGGCCCATCACTTTGATCGCCATTCGGTGTCGAAGTATAACGATAACCACGCTCAGGTAGCGGCACTGTTAAACCATTATAGGGTGAAGTGTAAATTTCCTGACGACCAGAAACAGCTGGCTGAACCAAAAATTTTTTGGGGTGAATCGCGATTAAACGATCCTCGTTACGCGAAATATAGGTTGCGCCATCAAGTGACGCCTTTTTGCCCACCATTATTGAGGTGCAGGCGGAAAGCTCAATTCTATCTGTCATCATTCAATCTCCTGTCACTATATTTTATTTACCACTCTAATTATGCGATATTTTTCGGATAAAAAGAGTAGCATTTACAGCGATAAGCCTTTGACTCCAAAAAGAGCCACACTCCATCACTGCGCAAATTTATTTCTAAGTAAACCCGATTGGCCTGCCATTAACAAATCTGAAGAACAGCATAGTGCGCTTAACTTACAAAAAAGTAGTTTTTGCGAAACGTATTAGTTTGTGTCTGAATGCTTTTTCAAACACGCTCTAGTTTAAGTCAATTAAAATCTTTTTTGCTTTCGGCTGAACATCTACGTTTTCAACAAAGCGACTTAACTCGGCGTGTAAACTTGCCATGCTTGGATTTTTTAAATGATAAGTTGTTTTCATTTTTTGAATAATGTCAGCGTTAAAATTATTATTTGTATCTAATTGATCAACAGCCGCATAGTGGCGGTTAACGTAGGCCGCAAAAAATTCAATCAAGCCATCTGGTGCTTCATCAAAATTGGAATCACCTGTCATCTGAATTTTAAACTCATTTGTTAACGGCTTACCATCAGCAGTTAACGTTTTTAATAATTGAAATAAAGTCAGCATTTTATTATCCCCTTAATTAAATAATGAATCTTCTTTCATTGTAGACCTTTTTACTGTTTATAAGTATTGAAAGCTTACAAAACGAATCACTAAAAAAAGAGGATAAAAAAAGGATCAGTAACGGGTACCAAAGATTAATCATTCAATCTTTGAAACCCACCTACTGACCCATTTTTTTGTTCCAATTTTGTTGAGCCTGGCCATAGAGGTGCTGTAATTGTAATTCATCTCCGGCCAACGAATAGCCTATAATCTGATCCATTTCTTGATCACTAAATAATTGAAAAGGTAACCTGAGTTGCTTTCGTAATTGACTAAAATTGGCCAAAATATCCGGTAACGTCAAATTAAACTCTGTCATTAATTGTTTTAAAACAACAACATAATAATCCTCAATTTTATAATAGGTTAGTCGATAATCTAAAACATCATGCTGCCGTAACAACTGTTCCAAGTTGAAATTTGGCTGTGCCATCGACAAACCTGCCAATTCAATGGCAATACTTTGCAGCAGGCCACTGAGTGCACTTCCGTAACGCCGCCACTCATAATTATTTTGAAAGGTTAAGTGAGCAACTAAATAACGGCGACTCCAATAACCAGTATCCACCGCTTGTTCATCGGCCGCCACCAGCAACTGCATAATCGTTTCTCTCTCAGATAGGCCTGAATGTGGTAACTTTATTAGCCCAGCCTGCTTATAATCAATAATCCCTGGTGCGTAATGATTATGAATAATTCGTAAATAACTGTTCTGCCTTAATATTTGCGCACCAAGCTCAGTCACCTGATAAAATTGTAATGAAAAAGTTTGGCCAATTAGCCTAGGTTCACACTGTTGATTAATTCGCCTGACCAAATCCGCCTTGCGACCACTAATTTTTAACCCTTCAAAACGCAAAAATGTTTTTAACTGTGCAACTGTATAGTGTGGCAAAACAATCAGTGGATCCTTTGTTATAGTTAGATAGCCTTGTGTCACCAAATCCGCTAAGTAGGTCTTTGGATCTACACGATAATGTAGCCACCAAAACGGCTGATTAAGCTGATAATGACTGCTTTGATTATTTGCTAAACTCAAGGCTAGTATCTCCATTTTTGTTAACATCACAGTTCCCTTCTTTAACTGTTTCTAAACTACTCAGTGATAACCTAACTGTCAACTAAATAAAATAGAAGTCTGCTAAAAATTTTCAGAGATACAAATAGTAAGCGGCCAGGACTTTTATCCTGACCGCTCACTATTTTCGACCATTACTCTAGAACGTGCGCCAAAACCGAATTTTGTCCCACTCCCATCCAATTTTATAATAATTCACTTTTTAGTTAGTAATCGAAACCAAACGTGCTTGACGTTCTCGGGCCAGCCGCGCAGCAGTCTTTTCCTCTACCCGCAAGGATAATGCCGAGAAAATTACCATTGGTGCCGTTAAAAATGCTTCTAGGCCAAAAACCATAAAGGCCAAACCTTTAATCGATAAGTGTTGTTGGTCTAAAGCAACAATTTGCTCTTTTAAAGTTGACCAAAAGCTCTTCGTCTGCTGAGCTATATTACTAGGACGTCCAACGTTCCCAACATTGCCGGTTTGACCAACACGCCCAGTATTTCCAGAGTTTCCACTATTGCCATCGGATGGCTCGCTAAGTTCAATCATTGAATTAGCCGGTACTGCCGTGTTCGGACAAAAAGTATCAATTGCAACAAATTGAAACGCCAAAAATAGCAAGTAAATAAAAACCAAATTATGCCTAACATTCATCAGCCTAACCCCACATTTTCTCTTTAATTCAATACTACAAATAAAGCGCATACATTAATGTACAAAAAAATAACCGCCTATTCGTGCTTTCAAAGAATATCCTAGCAAATAATTATGATAGAATGATTAAAAAATGATAAGAGCCGGTTCATTAAAGACTCTAGTCATCCATAAACAACTAAATTTTGCTTTTTTATTTAGTTGTGCTAAACTAATTTTATGCGATGAGTCGAGTAAACCAAACATTAGATAGTGATGTCTAGTGTTCCGCACAAGCGGCAGTCCGAGGGGACGATAACTACTTGTAGTTATTAGTGGTCATTCGATACAGGCCACCTCTTTTCGTTATAACGAGCAGCGACTTTTTGATTGTGGAGTCAATAAGTCATACAACTGTAGAGGCTTGGTCTGTGTTAAGCGGTCACTATGTGATCGCTTTTTTATTTTGCTGAATATTTTAAAGTTGGCGTGTATTAAAAAATGTATTCTTGAAGCAACTCCCCCCGGTATTAGATTTTAGTCCAATACGGGGGTTCACTTCATGGCCACACTTTTTTTCATTTAAACGTTATATTTTTATAAATAACTAAAACGGCTAACGACAAATAACTTAATCTCTGGTACACTCGATGCTAGTTAATTAATAATATTACGAAAGTCCGAACTGGAGGGATCGCTTTTATGAGCGCTTTGATTGATTTTGTTTTACACATTGACAGCCACCTGATTACAATCGTTAACACATTTGGCAATTCTAGTTATTTTATTCTTTTTGCCATTATTTTTGTTGAAACTGGCGTTGTCATTCTTCCCTTCCTCCCTGGTGATTCACTGCTATTTGCCGCGGCCGCCCTTGCCGCCAACCCCATTTATCATTTAAATATCTGGGTATTTATCTTGCTATTTCTCATTGCCTGTATGGCAGGTGATTCTTCAAATTACTGGATTGGCCATAATGCAGAGCGACTCCTTTCTCGTTACAAGTGGTTCCGCCGTTTTATTAATGAGGACAGTCTAGCTAAGGGCCAAGAATTTTTTGAAAAGCACGGGGCCGTTTCAATTATCTTGGCTCGTTTTATGCCCATCATTCGGACCTTTGTTCCGTTTGTTGCTGCTGGTGCGGGCTTCCCTTACCGTAAATTTATTCGTTATAATTGGATTGCATGCATTGCCTGGGTTGCACTTTGTACCGGCGCCGGCTACTTCTTTGGTAACATTCCAGTTGTCAAAGAACACTTCTCGGCCGTTATTATTGGCATCATTGTGGTTTCCTTAATTCCAGCAGTTGTTGGCTTCATTAAGGGTAAAACATCTCCGAAAGAAAAAATTGATTAAAAATAATATACTTGGCGTTAAAAAAGTTTAATTAATACTAACTAAATTGAAAACTTGGATTAGTTTTACCTTCTAAAGGAACGATTTCATCTTGTTAATATCAGGATGAAATCGTTCCTTTATTTTACCTTATAATGGGTCAATTCATGATCTGCGCAAATAACATCAAATTTATTGATAAAGTGATATGGTTAAAAATTTATGAGTGTTTAAATAATTATGTGTAAATGATTTATTGAGAATTGAAAAAGGGAAGCCTCTCCCTTATGATAGTTAGCGT
>NZ_RHNQ01000081.1 GCF_003946275.1 Loigolactobacillus backii | reverse complement strand
AGTTGGACTTTTCCACAGCCAATTTCTCACCAGCAGAAATTCAAAAGCAAAACCAGGATTTGGTGAACCATGCTAATAACTTCTTAACTGATGAAGACAGTGGCTTACCGGTTTTCTTAGAACCAGAAGCCGTGCAATTACTTAGCTTCTGGTGCCGAACTCCGCAACAAATGCGCCGGTTTATTGGTATCATCCTGAATGCTAAATATCGAGTTGAAAAGGATCATCAAGATATTGGGGTTCTAATCCCACTGGACGATGAAGAACTTAAACCTTTGATGACTAAAGCCTTGAGACGCTACTTTAACGCCCTTAGAAGCAATGAGAACCATATCAAGAACGTGGAGAACTACTTATACGGTACTATGCAGAACCTGTTTGGCATTTGGTGGAATAAACAAGCGGCTAGAGAATATGCGGCCAAACACCCCGAAGAACAGAACACTGACAATGAGCGTTCTTGGAATTAAACGTCATATGGGCTCGTTTAAGCCGTTTTAAGTGTTACATGCATAATTATATTAAGACTGCTTTAAAATCGCTTAGAAGTAAAAATAGGTGCCTTAAGTGGCCGAATTGACGATAGCTGAGCTAGAAAACGGGATAGGAGCTTTTTAAATGACCAAACCCAGCAAAGAAATCGAAACAATTGATCAATTGTTGGCTGACCCCTGGGCAGTCAATATTCAAGACATTTGGGAACAAGCAGCCCATAATCCAGATCCTGATAAACGCAAGCTGTTTGACGCGTTACACACTTACCTCTTAGATAAACGCCAAGAGCAAATTATCAACGAAAAGCATTTTGTGATTTAACATGGACAGGTCAAATAATCAGTGACTGAAATAGAAAGGAGGCACAAAATATGGCTAAAACTCGAACATATATGGACAAGTATAAATTCACAGCTGCAGAAAACCAACGGTTTGCCCGAGCAAACTTTACCAAGTTAGTGCATACTAATGCTCGTTTTGAAGGCGTTAATACCACTTTGCCACAAACACAAACTATTATGGACGGTATGAGCGTAGCAGGAGTACCTGTTGAAGATGTTTTGACGATTGTTAATTTAAAGCGTGGGTGGCAATATATCACTGCTCAAAATTCCCCTTTAACGTTAACCATGGAAAAACAAATCAACAAGATTGTGGCAGCGGAAGACGCCTTAGTACCGGGAGAATTACGGCAAGGGAAAGGAGGAGTTGATTTAGGTAGTGAAGACTTTTTTGAACCACCTTTAATTAACGAAAAACAAGAACAATCCTTTTTACAAAAAATCTTGGCTGATCCAGGAACGACGATTACTGATAAAGCATTGACTGTCATGTATCATAATATGCGCCAACAAATCTTTTGGGACGGGAACAAAAGGACGGCGACTTTAAGTGCTAATAAAATTATGATTGACGGTGGTGCAGGCTTAATCAATGTGCCGTTAGATAAGTGGGATCAATGGAACGAACTAATTGCCAATTATTATCGAACTAATGACATGACTAAAATTAAACAGTGGACATATGATAATGGTATTCAAGGATTACAAATTCGAGCAAACAAAAAAATTAAGTGCTAATGAATTAAACCAGATGTACAAGCAACTAAAAAAAACGGATAAATTAGAACTTAAATTAGTTGAAGACGAGATTAGTAAAAGAACCCAAAACCATCTCAAAGACTTTGCTAAAAACAATCTAGAAGTTAAGCCAAAAAATAATCCTGAAAATAAAAACGATCGGCCTAGTTATTAGGTTGATCGTTTTTTAATTTATCCGGTTTATGGGCGTTAACATAGTCAGCAAATATTTTTAAAAGCTCTTCGGTTTGTTCGACCGAGAGATTATCAGCTTGAAAGTATTTTTCTAGCAAAGCCCCTTTTTGAATTAATCGGCGAGAACGGGCTTTGCGGGCTTGCCGATTTTCGTAGTATTTAGATTGCCGTAATTTAAAATCTTCTTGCTCAATTTTTTGTTTTAAACGCGCTTGTTGCTCAACTAGTTTTTCATATTGATTAGGCATAGTCATTACCACCTAACTATTATCGGTTATTTTGAGCTTGATTTAAAAAGGCGGCAACTTTTTTAGCAATCATTTTAATCTGTGGAGTAGTAAGTGTCCCATAATCCAAATTGGCTGATCTAATGATTTGCTTACCGAGATTTTGTTCAATTTTATTTTTTTCAGCTTTAATCTTTTGATTAAGCTGTTTTAATTTGGCTTCTTGTTTTTCTAAGTTACTTTGAGACATAATGATCCCTCCAATCGTATTAAAAATAATCGCCGACACTATATCATACAGAGAACGTTAAGTCAAAGTATGAAAGTTGAAATAGCGAAGCGGAAGGCATAAACTATAAGTAAATCTAGGGGAATCATCAGGACGAGTGAAACGAGGTCAATGCGCACTTACACACAACATGAAGCTGTGTTGTGTTAAACCCATTAAAACCTGTATCAGAAGTCGCTGTAAGCGACAACTAAAAGCAAACCCATTTAACCAAAATCAATTTGGTCTAACATGGTTTCAGTACTTGCTTGGTCTAAGCCTAAATAAGCTAAAGTCATCGCTTCACTTGAATGATTTAATAAGTGCATGACCAAACCAATATTGTAATTAGATTGTGTGTAAACACGATAAGCTCCAGTTTTACGCATAGTGTGCGTACCAAGATAATTGATACTTAAAAGATCGCCGACTTTGCTCATGATTTTGTAGAACTGTTTTTCTGTGATATGTCGTTCTGGGTGTTGGATGGAAGGAAAGAGCCATTCAGATTGTAACTTATGATCAAGCAGCCATTGACGATACAACAAGAGGTCTGTTTGAACCGGTTTAAGATACAGCGTATTAGGTTTACCAGTTTTTTTATCATGAATAAACGCATTTTGTTTAATGGAACCGTCCGGATTAAAGATATCGGTTTGTTTTAGGCACATGACGTCACTGACTCTTAGTAGCGTAGCTTTACCAACTTGAAAAATTGTATAGTTACGACGGCCAGCTTTAAAATTATTGAGTAACGTATCTTGAACTTCCTTGAGAATATTTGAATCTTTGATGGGTAAGACAACTTGTTGCATAGTCTTTTCTCCTTTTCTTGAGATATTAAAGCAGTTATGTTATTATTTTTGTAAGGAAAAAGTAAGGAGATGATATTGTGAGTGCAGGTAATGTAACTAAGGTTAGCTCGAAGATCACAAGTAAAAATCAGATTACAATTCCTAAAACAGTACGTGAACTGTTAAAAGTTCGGTCTACTGACACAATTGAATGGCAGATTGAACCAAATGGTAAAGTAATGATTGTTCGTAGTAAACCGGATCTATGGCAACTTGTTGATGAACAAGAAAAAAAGTTTGGAAATCTCAGTACGATAGAAGTTGATTGGGGTAAAGACGTAGAAAGCGAAGACTTTGATTAATGAAATTAAAACAAGGAGCGATTTTATGGATTAATTTAGATCCGGCTAAAGGCACTGAAACTAAGAAAAAGCGACCGTGTTTAGTTGTCAGCAACGATCACTATAATCGCTATTTTAATACGGTGCTAGTTGTGCCAATCAGTACCTCTGACAAATATCGTACCCAAGAAAAGTATGCTAAATCGCCGTTATTTATCAGGATAGATAACGGGAAAATTCACGGGACAGCGTTATTGCAACATGTCCGTGCTGTCGATCCAACAAAACGATCAGATGGCGAAGTTGTGGCCACTTTATCTCAGCAAGAAATTAGTTCGATTAGTACAAAGGTCCAACAATTTTTTTAAAAAGCAGATGTTATTTATTGATAAAAACAAAAAATAGCCCCCAATGTCTACATTATAGATATTGGGGGCTATTCTTTCAATGTTTTTGAGGGGTTATTTTGTAAGAAATGGACCCTGTAAGTTCTAATTTTCTTTCTTCAAAGCAAGATAATCAGTTGGTTCAAAACTAAAATATTGTTCTAGATTGCCATGATACTTCTCTAATTTTGCTTCCCTATTAATATCGTAAACACGATATAGCCAATATGATGAATTATCCTCTTTAGCGTATTGGCGTTCATTTTGAGAAATATAAAACGGTATATTCTCTGAATCAGTAGTTGTTTTAACTTCAATATGCTTTTCAGAACCATCGGGATTAAAGGAAAGAATGTCATACCCTAAACCATCTCCCTGAGTAACAGAGACTTGTTCAACCTTTGATTGAAGTTTCTTGTTTCCTTGAAGCTGACTCTTTTCATATTCTACAACATATCGCTCCCCCTTTAAGCCTGTTATTTTATTAGATTTTGACTGTTGATCATAATCACATTTAGTAGGTGTTTTTTTGTATTCGTTATTTTTATGTTTATTGGTAATTACTGATTTCGAAAGAATATATTTATTACTTAAATCAATATCCTTAGTATTAATAAGCTTACTTTTTAGTTCTTCTAAGCTTTGAATCATAAGCGCAAGATCATCTTCCATTTTTTGATTATCTGGAAGGTTGTTAGCATTATACTCAACACTCATAATATTGCCTAGTTCATAACCTCGTGGCAATGATGTTCTATATCGTTTTAATGGGTTAATTAAATGGATTTCCTTAGTATTAAAGGTGTTCGAGGTTAGTTTTAGATTCTTGCGCCAATAGTTTGAAACGGCTTTAATTTTAGTTTGCCCTATTTTAGTACCAAATTCATTATGATAATATGTCCATCCTTGTGCCAGACTAAGATAAACCTTAGACATATCCTCAGCAAAAAGATATGCAATATCGATACCCTCAGTTGCTGAAGTTGATATATCAGTATCGAATAAAACAATCCACGGAATAATTGCCCATCGTCCATTCCCTACAGAAGACTTAATATCATAATTAAAATGAAAACCTGTCCGCTTTATATATGATTCTATATATCGTTTGGGTTCTGTTCTAAAATAATTAGCTAACCGATTATTTTTAAAAGATGTTTGTTTAGCATTTTGATATTGATTGAGAGTTTTACTTATTATGGTTTTTAAGTCATCCATAGCTTTTCTCCTTATAAATTACCCTGATGGAAATGGTGGGAATTAAAAGTCGTCTTTATTAATCTCATAAATTGGAAATTGATTGATGGTTTTTATACCAACCTTATATTTAATTATTAGTTTAGCCAATTGTTCACCGTCAATAACTTTTATATGTAGACGTTTAGCGGATATTAAAGCATCTTGAGTGTAGGATGAAGTAGTTATAAAGACACCACTATTACTATTTCCTGCACTTCTTTCCTGAAGTGCTCCACTAAAACTTTGGATGGTTCTAGAACCTACAGAATTTGATTTAGCGTATCTTTTAACCTGGATGTATATATTTTGTAGCCCTAATGCATCTTGTTGGATAACTCCATCAATTCCACCGTCTCTAGTTGCTTGCGTAGTTATTGCCTGACCATCAGTTCCACAATACCCCATCACTTATTAATTCTAGACCCTAAACAAACATCTTTTGTAAAAAGCCTTTTTTCTGTTCTTTCAACAAATCTAACTTACGTTGTTGAAGAGTGATGGTTTGGTCAAGTTGTTTGAAAAATGAACCCACTTTAGCTTGCTCGTCTTTGTTTTTTGGCAAAGTTATCAGTAAGTCTTTAACAATTGAGCCGGATAAATTCCCTTGGCCACCTTGTAGATAAGTTGAGATGATGGTTTCTTTTTGTTTTTTTAGCCACTGAACAATCATGTAAGGATCGTCACCTTTAGTTGGACGGATAGCTAGTATAGCTTGGTTAATTGCCCCGTTAATTCTTGAAATACTCGTTTCACCACTGGTTGCGCCATATAGAGCATAAAGAATATCACCGATCCCTACCATCTTTGCTGACGAGTTATTTAACCCAGCATCTGTGATAAAAAGCTCTGTTGAATCTGATGAGATTTCACCCGAACGGATAAACGGAATTTCACCGCCATAGTATTCAGCTTTCCCTGCGGTCGGAGTTCCACCAGAAAAAGAGTCTGTGATAGCACCCAACTTACGCTGTTCCCAATCGTCAGCAAACCCTGCAAATCGCGATTCAGGAACTTTTGCGCCATTTTTTGGAAACATTTTTTGCAAGTAGCCTTTTTTCTGTTCCTTAAGCAAATCTAACTTACGCTGATGAAGAGCGATAGTGTCGTCTATACTTTGGAAAAATGCCCCTATTTTTTGTTGTTCTGAAAGTTTGGACGGTACATGAATTTCAATATTTGATAAATCACTTGAATTAATCGCTGGATAACTAGTCCCTGTACTTCTATCTAAAACATGTTGAACAAATTGCTTGTTTTGAACACTATTTAATAAAAAATAGCTATCAATGTTAGGACGCATTTGAGCATAACCAGTTGAGAAAACATAGTTATCATAAGGCAAATCATATAAATAGTTATTCATTTGATATGGGCGAACCGTCTGATAAAACACATCGCCTTTTTGTGCAAGACGCTGTGCCCTTGAAGGTGCTTGATCTTTAGATTCAGTTCTATGCGAGATCATTTCAGTCCCTACAACGCTTTCTAAGTCTACATACTCAAATTCATCTGGAAGAACTGTTTTAGGATTAAATTGAGCTATATCTTTTAACTTACGCTCTTCCCATTCATCCGTGAATCCTTTAAATCGCAATTCTGGGACTTTCTTTTTAACTGAATCATCTATTTTCGCCATAGTCCCCACCATTTTCTTGGTTTTTCTTGTTCTTCTATCCTTTTTTGAACTTTGATTTGTTCCTGCAAATTTTCCAACTTCTCTTTAAGAGCGTTCACTTCATCTTTATATTGATTGTCTAAGTGTTTGAATTCTGTTTCCTGTGAGGGCATTTTGAGAACTTTTAATCTGTCGTTTTCTGCTTTGTATTCTTCGAGCAGTTGTTTGTCCTGTAAGGCCAATCTTTGTTGCTGATCTAGTAACTTATGTAACTCTTTCTTTTCAGATTGAATTTCTGATACTAAATTTCGAAGAAATTTCACTTCATCTTGTCCATCAACCGCATCTTTTTTATTGTCGTCAACATCATCTTTTTGTTGACGGTATCTTGTTGACGAATTGTTTGAGAACATTGCTTTAATAGCTTTTTGCCCATCAACATCAACGTAAACAGTATTGCCTTTTGTTGATGTAAATTGACGTAAATCGATTGACGCATCTCTTTTTATCTTTTGCCATATAGCCTGCTTTGAAACGCCCAATTCATCAGCAAGTTCTCTAATTGTTTTAGGCATTATTTCCAAACCCCTTTCGGAGTTCAGCAAGTGCTTCTTTTCGTGCTTGATCTCTTATTTTTTTATCGTGCTCGGCCTGTTTATCAGCCAATGCTTGTTTCTCAGTAGAGCCTAAAGTTAGCCCCTTAACCTTGTCAATGGCGCGCCATTTTTCCTGTTCTGTTAATTCAGCATTATGCTGAATGTTAAAGAGTTTTTGACGTTCATCTTGAAATTGACCTTGTGAGAAGTCGTTAGCGTCTTTCTTT
>NZ_RHNQ01000080.1 GCF_003946275.1 Loigolactobacillus backii | reverse complement strand
AATTGAGAAACCAAGTGATACTTCTAAAATCTAAGACAGGTGAAAGATCATGAAAAAGGATATTTTAAATTATTTCCAATTTTGAGGACTTGGTAATCCGAACCTCAAATTACATCAGTTGGTTTAATTCCGACAGAATTAGAACGAGTGTTTAGAAAAAGATGTGCCATTTATTGACATAGGAGCATCTTGAAATAAGTGCAAAATTCTGCTTTTCCAGGATTGATATCAACAAATTAATTCAAAATAAACTGTTCAATTTAAGTGTACCCTAAATGGACAAAAAGCAGTATAATCAACTTATGAAGAAAAGCTTAGATTCTGCTTGGGATAACAAGCAGTTCTTTGTTTTTGTCAAACTGTCTAATTAGAGTGTCTAAACAGAATGCAGTAGGGTGGGGGAGACTGATCCTCTGAAAGGAGAGTTATTGATGAAAGTTGGTTATGCGCGAGTTAGTTCAACTGATCAAAATTTGGCCCGCCAAATTGAAGCCTTGAAAGTGGCCAGATGTGAGAAAATCTTTGAAGAAAAACAATCGGGCAAATCGACCCAGAACCGACCAGAATTACAGGCGGCGATTGCTTATGTGCGGCAAGGAGATACATTAGTGGTGGCCTCATTGGATCGGCTTAGTCGAAACTATGACGATGCCAGTGATATAATCAAACAGATTAGAGATAAACAGGTTAAAATGGAAGTCTTAGATGCCCCGTTTCTTTCAATGCAAACTGGTGATTCAGATATGGACAAATTTATGTTCGATATGCTAACCAAGCTGCTAGCTTATATGGCCCAGACGGAGCGGAAGAAAATTCGTGAGCGCCAGCGTCAAGGAATTGAAATTGCTAAGGTTAATGGGAAATACCGCGGAACTCGGCCGGTATACGCCGAGGACTCGCCTAATCCGCAGAAACGGTTTATTTATCATCGAATCGTTGAGCAGTTAAGAAATAAAGCAACCGGTGCCCCAATTAGCTACCGAGCAATTGCGGCTGAAACCGGCGTCTCGGTTCAGACTGTCATTAATATCAAGAATCGGTTGAATGAAGAAGTTCTCGAATAAAAGGTTAACCGGGATTCGTTGATTTTAACTGAATATCGAACATTAAACATTTGCCAATATCTAATTGTAGTTAAAATTGAAAGGGAGATAAACGAGATGATTGATATTAATTATGGAAACTACACGCTTTTTCAATACCTAATCATTGCTTTTATTTTGTTTCCGATTGAGATTATTCATTCATGGTTAATAATAATGATTTATGCGGTCATCGTTTTAATAATTTTTAGTACGCTATTAAAACTTTTTGAGCGTAGGAATCCGTGTTTCAAAGAAAACAATCATGTGACAACAGTACCGTGGTTACGTACCACACTTGTCGTCTTATCTACTGCGATGTTACCTATTATATTGATAATTAAAGATAGCAGTGTAGATTTTTTAATCTACTACGCATTAATTGCAGCGCCTCACGTAATTTCAGCATACTTTTCAACAAGTAGAAGAGCACATTTTTAAATTAGATGTTAAATAGGCGCATTCTGAGAACACTTTCGCTTTTTATAATGGAGTTCTCTCTTTTCCAAAACGCTGCAAGCTTCGAGTAATTAAGGTGGTGTTGATCTACAGCAATTTGAATATGACGAACAATAGCATCATTGATAGCCTGGTAGCTATCAATGATGCTATTGTTCGAGTAAGCGTTATTGATGTTAAAGTGTGAAGATTGAAGAGACGTAATTTTTAACGACTGACTTTTGAAAATTCATACTTGTATGTAAATATGAATTTATGAAAGTATACAAATATGAATGTTACAACACGGGATAGAGAGTCTATGACGCTCGTAATCAAGAAGCATAGTGAAGATAGTAACTAGTGGTATCAAATCTAGTTATACAATTATAAATTCATACTTGTATAAACTTATAATTTTTTTCGAGTTCTTTTCTTCTTTTCATCTTTCTCACGTAGTTGGGCTACCTTCATATCAAACATCTGTCGTTCGACCTGACTCATTTTATCAATTTGTGGCTGCATTTGATCTCCAAGTAACTCATAGGTGTAACTAAATGCTGATTGATCAAGTAGTGCCATAAACTGATAATATTGTTCAGCCGGCAAAACTAAAGATTTTCGTTCACTCTTATTACCGAATCCTTGAGTGGACCTAGAGCTATTATTGGTTTCTATAGTTGGTTCAGGTCGATATAGGGTTTTTGGCTGCGGATCAGGTTTGTATGACTTATCGAGTAATCCTGATCCTTTTTTTAATGTATCTTTTTCAGAATTATCTTTTGTGAAAAAACCGGGTTTTTTTTGTCTTGATTCAGTCATCATTTGTCACTCTCCATTAAGTTCACGCGTTCAATGAATTCATTCGTCAGATTATCTAAGAATGAAGTAAAAATATCTTTGTCCCAGTAACTATCATTTCGTAGACCGTTTCGTGGTGCGGATTGTAGACGGCGCTTGTAAGGAACAATTGTCTTAAACATATTTTCTTTTCCAAAGAAGTTCACGGCATCTTGCATTACAGTTTCGTCAATACTTCCGGATCGCTGCATTTGATTCGGTAGAATACCGAGTACATCAGTTGGCACGCCGAACTCGTTTACCTTCTCTGGTAGCTCGTCTGGATTGAAAATGAAGTTGTGGGCCCCGTCCAGAGAATCTGATTGAGTTTGAAAGGCGACAAGGACGTAATCACTCGCTCCTACAGCGGAGTCAGTATAATCAGAAGAGGTTGGTGGTGTGTCAATGAAAATGAAGTCATAGGTTCCACGGCTTTTGAGAGGTTCAAGTAATTCTCTTAAAAAGAAGAGCTTTTTCGATTTAACTTCGTGGTAATTGGCGTCCCCTTCTTCGGCGACACCATACTGTTTGCTAAGATAATTTGTTAGATTCTTTAAATCATAATGGGCCGGAATAAGATCTAAATTTGGGAGTATGTTGACGACTAAATCAGTTAGATCATGGTCTCGGATTCCGGCCATCATTGTTTTGTCTAAGACAAAAACTGAATCTGGTTCGTTATGTTCTTTTGTTACTACGAATGATTTTGTAGTATTGGATTGTGGATCTTCATCTACGACTAGCACATGATAGCCGTGGAGAGACAGGCTGTAGGCTAAGTAACGAGTGATTGTGCTCTTACCGGCGCCACCTTTTTGATTTGCAACAGTAATTGTGAGGGGCCTTTTTAAATTTATTTTTTTCAATTTCTAAGCACCACGCTTTCATAAATGTATGAATTTATAACAAAATAAGTATAACTTGAATTGTTGTTTGTGTCAAGGTTCCTATTTCTATTGACAATAACTGCTTTACAAAGGCAATTAGTTCAATCATACATACATGAATTCATTTATTTATAAATTCATGTATGTATGAATTTATAAATATAAAAAAGAAACCTCTTTATTTTGAAGAGATAATGAGGTACACTTCTCTTATAAATAAGAAAAGCGCCAACCAACGGGAATTGGTCAGCACTCGAAAAAAATCTTTTTCAACTATGAAGATTATACCAGCAAAATGGTGAGATGTCGAGAATGGTGTGATTTCAAAACGGTAGGGGACAAGCTGCCGGGTAAAGACTAAGGGGACACGTGTGGTGAGCGACTTCTGCGCAAATTCACTGGATCTTTTTAATTAGATCCGAAGGCGGTAATTTTTAAAATTTAGAAGTTTATTCGGGAGTAGGCGGACTATTCCTAACCTAAGCAACTTGGCATAACGCTGAGTTGCTTTTTTGTCTGCGCTTTTTCGTTTTCTATGTATTTTCTATTAAGCTAATTTAGGTGTTTATTTTGAAGGGAGGTGACGGGCCATGTATGATTTGAAGACAATTCAAGACGCACAAAGACTGGTATTACACGATTCATTACATACATATAAAGTTAAGAATAGTCGGTCTAATATTGCTGGACAAGCCAAGGAAACCTCTACAAAGAAAGGGGCCATTGCGCTCTTCAGCAGTAAGGATTCGATGCAAAAAGCACATGGTGTTGTGGTCACCTCTTTTGAGGCACTTGATGCCATCGCTGATCGTATGACTCACTGGACACCCAATACTTTCAACTGGCTTGGCTATACGCAAAATCGGGCGAGTGTTCGGGGCCACCGGGAAAATAACCTCGCGCAAATTAATAGCCTGGTCGTTGATATTGATTTTTCTGACGCGGCGGAACGTGATGCCCGGGAGCAGGAAGTGTTGAGTGCGGTCACGGTTGCCGATTTATTTATTCCCACGATGATTTTGCGAACGTCTAAAGGGTTCCATGTCTACTACGTTTTTGATCAACCCATGTTTTTGCGGAAGAAACGCGGCCAGTTTCCAGTCTTAAAAGCAGCCCAGAAAATGTCTAGTTTTGTGCGGCAATGGATTCAAAAACGGGTGGCTGGGGTTGATGTAGGCTGCAATAATTTTGGAATTTTCCGAATTCCGCGTCAGGATAATCTGATTTTTTTTGATGCTAATATGTTGATCCAGGTGAGCGCTCTGATGAAGTGGTCACAATATTATGCTGCCCAAGTTCCCGTCACAGATCAACCTGGAGGTAAGGTGATTTCATTGTCTTCTGATGAGGGTCGTCAGGTTGACCAGACCTGGTTTAAAGCGTTATTGAAAGTGACAACAGTTAAGTCGGGGCATGGTTTAGCCCGTCATAACACCGTTATGACACTAGCTTTAGCGATGTACCAATCTAAAGTTTCTCAGCAGCGTGCGAGAGACGTTCTTGACGTGTTTAATTCAAATTTACATGAGCCATTGGTCGATCGTGAAGTTGTACAGTGCGTCAGAGACGCTTATTCAGGTGACTATCGAGGGGCCGCACTGAGTTATGTTCAAGGACTATTGGATCAATGGGTGCCTAATTTTTCAGGTAAAGTCGTTGTTGGGATTGGCTGGCATAAATTTGCTAAGCCACGTGCCGAACGACAATACAGCCATGCTAATGAATGGCGTCAAGATGTGTTAGCATTGATTAATCGAGTAGGAAAGTCTACCACGGCCGTCGCTATATCAACGCGTCAGATTCAAGCAGAGTTAGGAATTTCTCCCGCCAGTTTGAATCGAGTTATGAAACAATTACAAGCAGCATATCAAGTGAAAAAAGTTCAACGTGGTAACCAACCGGCTTTGCTGACGACGGTAACCATGTTATTTAAGTCGGCTATGGCGAAGCGTCGGACTCAAAGTCAGGTGTGGACAAGGTACTTAACACCACTAGTTCCTACAGTAGCTGTTAGTGGTTATGAGGCCGTTATCGATACGTTAGCGAGATTACATGAACATGATTTGGCGGGAGGCTTAGAGCCGCCATGGGAGTTTGAAAGGAAGCGCAGGTGGGGGTAAAAAGTGCTGCTATCAATTGCCATAGGTATATATCTAGGATAGGGTGCTCCTCTTGTTGGGTGCCTACGCTTAGAAGCTGTCTAGTATCTTTTTAGAAGCAATGAGATAAACGCTAAAGCAATCATTTGCAGACTAGTATTTAGGTGACGTTCGCAGTTTTTCCAAAGCCGGCGACACTTATCCAGCCAGCTAAATGAGCGTTCAATAATCCAACGTTGAGGTAGTACCTCAAACTTATGAAGTTCATTACGCTTAGCCACCTGTACGGTGGCTTTCAAATTAGTGTGAACATCTGCTGCAAAATTAGAACCGGTGTAGCCCCCATCAACTAGGACGGTTGATACTTGGCTTAAGTGGCTACTATTGAGAGCTAACATAGCACTAGCGCCATCACGATCGGATACATTTACTGTCGTTACATGAATTGCCTGAGGTAGTCCATTTATATCAACGGCTAAATGTCGTTTAATACCAGATATCTTTTTACCAGCATCATACCCCTTATGTTCAGCAGTATCAGTATTTTTAATACTCTGTGCATCAATTATGACAGACGTTGTTTTGGCTGAGCGAGATTGTCTGTCACGATAGTCAAAGACAATCTTTTTAAACAATCTTCCAGGATTGAATCCGCGGTTGGTGTCGGTTTAATCGGTAGCGTCAAGAATCTTGTGTAAATGAAATGCCTTCGTACATATAATATGTATCTAACTTAAATAAATGATGCTTCCAAGGTGTCCTGGAGTCCTTTGAACCCTCGGTGGATCCGCTTCAGAGACTTCTCGTTATAAACATTAAACTGAGAAACCAGGAAGCGATCCAGTGAATCTTCCGTTGGAAATTGTTCTTTGTGGTGGGTGGTGCGCTTGAGATGCTTATTAAAGTTCTCAATCAGGTTAGTGGAGTATAGTGATTGCCGGATAGCTGATGGAAAGTCCATGAAAGTGAGTAAATTCGGCATTTTAAGCAGATCTTTGATTAATTTGGGATAGGTCTGATGCCAGTTGTTGGCGAACTCATTCAGTTTCAGTTCGGCTGCTTCACGGTTGGCGGCCCGATGAACTTGTTTAAAGTCACTGATCACGGCCTTGCGGTCTTTTACGCGAAATTTGTTCATCAGATTCCGCCCAACGTGAACCAGGCAACGTTGTCGTTTGGCTTTAGGGAAATGCCGATTCAAGCCTTCATCCAAACCAACTAACCCATCGGCCACAAACAACAGCACATCTTTAACGCCCTGCTTGATCAAGGTTCCCAGCAGTTCAGTCCAGATTCCAGTCGATTCCGTTGGCGCCACTTGGTAGTTCAGCACTTCTTTCGTACCATCTGGACGAATGCCAATCGCAATATGAACGGCTTCTTTTTGAACGGTATCCCGCTTTAACGGCAAGTAAGTGGCATCTAAGAAGATGGCCGCATATTGTGAAGCCAGTCGACGTTGCTGGAAAGCTTGAACCTGTTCATTGACGGCTTTAGTCATGTTGGAAACCGTGGCTTTGGAGTAGTGAGCACCGTACATTTTCTCAATGAGTTCGGCAATTTCAGCAGTGGTAATTCCCTTGGTATACAACTGAATGACCGTTGTTTCTAAATTATCACTGTGCCGACCGTAGGCTGGCAAGGTATGATTTTCAAACCGGCCATTGCGATCTCGAGGAATGGTTAAGTTAAGTTGGCCGTACTTCGTATCAAACGAGCGCTCATAACTGCCGTTGCGGTTATTACCAGTGTTAATCCCAGCGTATGAGTAGCGTTCGTAACCCAAAAACTCTGCCAATTCGGTTTGAAGCAGCTGGTTAATCGCAATTTCGAGGTGGTGACGAAAAACTTCGTCCAAATCTTGCTTTTGGGCTAGTGCAGCGATAATTTCTGTGGTAAGTTCATTCATGGGGAATGCCTCCTGTGATGTTTTCTGTGGTTACTAAATATCATAAGGGAAGGCATTCCCTATTTCTATACAATTCAGAAATCTTTTATGCATTTACACAAGATATTTTACGCTCTCCAAAAACGAACCAAATAGATTATATTTGGCAGATTTGGAAGTAACAGCAAAAGACGTTTATATTAAGCGAGAGCAATTAAAATCGCCTGAACCCCTTGGTACAAGCGGGCTTCTCAAAAAGAGACAAGATCTAGACTATACTAATAATTTAGATACTAATAGATACAATATAGATACTCAAAAGTT
>NZ_RHNQ01000008.1 GCF_003946275.1 Loigolactobacillus backii | reverse complement strand
GAGTAAACAAAAAGCACATTCACCGAAGTGAATGTGCCGTTCAAAATCTCCACCAATACGATTTGACAGAGACCCAATAAACTTTTGTTCCGAACCTTTTATAGATTATAAACTTTTATAGATTATAAATGGATGATGATATTAATTATGCTAAAGCCTTTTTAGCTTGGTCAGTTAAAGCAGTAAATGCTTTAGCATCACTAATAGCAAGGTCAGCTAACATTTTACGATTGATATCAATTCCAGCAAGTTTCAAACCATGCATTAATTTGCTGTAACTAATTTCGTTGATCCGTGCTGCAGCGTTGATCCGTGCAATCCATAATTTACGGAAATCACGTTTAACCTGACGACGATCACGAAATGCATAATGATATGAATTCATTACTTGGTCATTAGCAGATTTGAATAATAGATGCTTGGCACCGCGATAACCTTTGGCTAATTTTAAAACTTTTTTACGACGTTTACGCGTCACTGTTCCACCTTTAACACGTGGCATAGAAAATTCCTCCTTGATTACACCTCAGACTGAACTCAATTCAGGTTCCAAGGTCGCATAAAATTAAGATTTAAACGATAAAATGCTATTTCATTTGTGAAAGCATTTGTCGAATTCGCTTCATATCGCTAGCTGAAACCATTGATGGCTTTGCTAAGAAACGACGTTGCTTTTTGGTTTTACCATGGAAACGGTGACTCGTGTATGCGTGATGACGTAAAAGACCACCGTTACCGGTCTTCTTAAAACGTTTTGCTGATGCACGATGTGTTTTTTGTTTTGGCATAATTAAAATCTTCCCTTTCTATAAAGCTAATTTTAGTAGCTTTACTTTTCTGCATTTGGTTGGAGCATCATCGACATACTCCGACCGTCCATTTTAGGATGTGCAATAACAGTTGAGATATCTGCCGTTTCCTTCGCTAAACGCGATAGAACATCACGACCGATTTCTTTATGTGTAATCGCACGACCACGAAAACGAATTGACGCTTTAACCTTATCGCCTTTAGATAAGAATTTCCGCGCGTTCTTCAACTTAGTGTCGAAATCGTTTTGGTCGATTGTTGGACTCAATCTAACTTCTTTGACGCTGACGATTTTCTGTTTCTTACGGGCGTCGCGTTGCTTTTTCTGCAACTCAAAACGGTATTTCCCGTAATCCATAATCCGCGCAACTGGTGGCTTTGCGTTAGCAGCAACAACGACAACATCAAGATTTGCTTGTTCAGCAATTTTTAATGCGTCTTGTTTACTTTTAACTCCTAATTGATCACCATTTTCCGCAATTAAGCGGACTTCGCGAGCACGAATCCCATCATTGACCATCATGTCTTTTGCTATGGTTATTCACCTCCGTAAGAATTCGAGAAAAATGCAGAAAAAAACGAGCTTTGCTAAAAATAGCAAAACCCGCCACAAGTTATTCAAACTTGATCCGTACGTTATTCTGCCCAGAGACTGTACTGTCAACTTAGGCGAGAAGCGGGTTGCTTCTGCTTTTAATTCTCAACTTTTAAAGTTTAGCGTGTTTAATTCTTTTTGTCAAGTTGTTTAGTACTATCATTCTGATAAGACTTTCCAGTCCGACTATAGTTACCCACTTCGGCAACCATTGCGTCGATAAACATATTAGTATCTTGGGCAACGGTCTTTTCTTCACCGTAATGGCGAACAGAAACAGTTGCATCCTCAATCTCTTGATCACCAATAACTAATGAATAAGGAATCTTTTGAGTTTGGGCTTCACGAATCTTGTAGCCCATCTTCTCGTTACGTTCGTCAACCTCAACACGTAGGCCGGCCTTAATCATCCGATCACGTACTTGATAAGCATATCCGGCGTGTAAATCATTCTTAACTGGAATAATAACCGCCTGAACTGGTGCCAACCAAGTTGGAAAGGCACCCTTATACATCTCCGTTAGGTAAGCAACGAAACGTTCCATCGTTGAAACGAGGCCACGATGAATCATAACTGGACGGTGTTCTTCACCATCATTGCCAACGTAAGATAAATCAAAACGTTCTGGCAACATAAAGTCTAATTGAATCGTTGACAATGTTTCCTCATTACCAAGAGCAGTCTTAGTTTGAACATCTAGCTTAGGACCATAAAATGCCGCTTCACCTTCAGCTTCAACGTAGTTCAAACCAAGTTCGTCCATAGCACCTTTCAACATCTTTTGAGCACGATTCCACATGGCATCGTCATCAAAATACTTTGCAGTGTTCTTAGGATCACGGTAACTTAGACGGAATGAGTAGTCATGGATATCGAAATCATCGTACACTTCAATCATTAAATTCAAAATCTTTTTAAATTCATCCTGAATTTGATCTAACGCAACAAATGTATGACCATCATTTAAAGTCATTTCACGAACTCGCTGTAAGCCGGATAAAGCGCCGGATTTTTCGTAACGATGCATCATGCCAAGTTCAGCAATCCGAATTGGCAATTCCCGGTAAGATCGAATATGATGCTTATAAATTTGGATATGACTTGGACAGTTCATCGGGCGTAACTCAAGCTGTTCACCATCACCCATGTCCATTGGTGGGAACATATCTTCACGATAATGATCCCAGTGACCTGATGTCTTGTAGGCATCTAAATTCATTAAAACGGGTGTGTAAACGTGCTGGTAACCGTGGGAGATTTCTTTGTCAATAATGTAACGCTCAATGGTCCGACGAATAGTAGCACCTTTAGGCATCCAGTATGGCAAGCCTGCACCAACTTTCGGGTCAACAAAGAACAAATCTAACTTATTACCAATAACACGGTGATCACGATCATGGGCCTCTTGGCGACGTTGATCATCAGCTTCCATTTCTTTCTCACTGAAGAAGGCCGTTCCGTAGACACGCTGTAACATATTGTTACTGGACTTACCTTGCCAATAAGCACCGGCGACAGACAAAAGCTTCGATACCTTCAAAACCTTCGTATCTGGTAAAACACCTTGTTCACCAAAATCAACGAAATCATCTAAATGATACAAAACAACTTCGTCACTATCCAAGTTGTTAAGTAAAGTCGTTTTATACTGATCATCCTTGAACTGTGCTAAAGCAGCAGCCTTAGTAACTGTTTTACGCGTAATTTTACCATCCTGTTCAACCAATTTGCGCATTTCTTGATTGATTGCCTCAAGATCATCCTCTGATACCGGTTTTTTATTATTATCTGTATCATAATAGAAGCCGTGCTCCGTTACGGCGTGTTCACCGAATCGCATTTCTGGATACAAATGCTTTAAAGCAGCACCTAACGTTAAACTAGCAGTATTCCAAAGAACTTGTAGTGCAGCGGGATCATTTTTGGTAATAATCTCAATTGCCCCATCATGCTTTAAAGGTGCAGTCAAATCAACTAGTGCACCATCCAATTTACCCGCAATTGCCTTTTTACCAAGACTAACGCTGATCGACTTAGCCACATCGGCCACACTAGCCGTCTCTTCAAATGCCTTTTTAGCACCATCAGGGAACGTTAACGTAATTTCTGCCATATCTAAATTCCTCCTTAAAATAAATAAAAAAAGTCCCTGAAGCAATAGTTGCTTCAGGGACGTATAAACGTGGTTCCACCCAAAATTTAAAACTTCAAAATGAAGTTTCCTTATTAGCGCTATTAACGGTTGCGTACCGGCTCAACTTTGCATTGAGCATCTCAAAAAGCGGTCAATAACGCTTTTACTTATGCACTTCTCAGCACCAGTGCACTCTCTTTAAGTAAATTCTCGTTAAAGTTGTCTTTCTTCGTTGATACTTTTATTGAACCACACTCGATTTGTTAATTCAAGTCTACCTTGAAAATTAATCTAATTATTTTTCGGCTTCAAGCGACGATTCTGGCCTAACAATTCAACTTCCTGACTCAAGAAACGAACACGTTCCATAATTCGTTTTGCCTTCAGGGGCTCATTTTCACCCCGTTGACTAACTGTTAGATGTTCTTTTTCTAACGCCTGCATTGAAAAATTAGAGGAGAAAAAAGTCGTTAACTCTTCTTGCATTCGAAATTGAAGAATAACACCTAAAACGTCATCCCGAATCCAACTAGACATTGAATCGGCGCCGATATCATCTAACATCAAAATTGGTGCTTTTTTAATGACATCAATTTTTTCCATTAAATTATTCTGCCCAATTGCGTTCTTCATTTCTACTGCAAACGTTGGGAAATGTAGTAGCGTTGTCTGAAAACCATTGACCGCCAATTCATGGGCAATTGCTCCCAGTAAATACGTTTTACCTACACCAAAACTACCATACAGGTAAAGTCCTTGGTGAAATTTTTTTGGTTCTTTGATGTAATCAGTAACAAAGGTAACGCCATCCTGAAGTGCCCCAGTACGATTTTCTGGATAGAACTGATCCAAACGTGCCGCCTGAATATTCTTAGGCATATTAATTGAGTGTACCCGTGAACGTAAGGCGTTATCCTTTTGTTCTGCAACCAATTCTGCCGTTGGAACATAAGTAACGTCAATGAAGTGGTGATTTAAGAAAAGTTTTGGCTCGTAGCCAGGGGCCAAAGAAGCTTTATCAGACAAAAATTTATGCTTCTCAGTTACAAACTCATAGAGCTTGGCCGCCGAACGATCAATTGTTGCCTGATCGATGGCCTTCTGATTAGCCGTAATGAATTGCTGAACGTCAGTATCCTTCATAACTCGTGTCATTAGTTCATCATAATGCTGATTAAGGTTTCGACGATTCATTAAAATGCGCAAATTTTTTCCCATATCTTCCATTACTACTCACCACCCTTTCGTAACGTTTTCAGTGCCTTTAGACTCTTTTGCAGGGCCAGTTCTTGTTCATTAGAGACAGCTTCCTTAGGCGCCTTAAAGCCTTCCTGGGCCCACTCAGGTAGTGTCTCTTGGCGAGTTGTCCCCCGCGTTCTTTTCTTAGTTACTTTCTTAGGCTTGTAGAATTCTTTAACCTCACTCATTGCGGCCTCAGGCGTTGTTACATGGTGCTGCAGCCAGCCATTGGCAACGCTATCCAAATAACTTTGATTTAACGTCGGCATTTTACGGACATTGATCATATAATGAATCAAAATATTAATGACCGAGTTAGGAAACACTTGCCGCTTAACTAAACGCTCCAGCACCCGTTCCTCACTACTGGCAACATAACCACCCTGTTGCTGTTTTAGTTGTTGTAGAAATTCGACTGGCGAATACTGACGACTAACCGCAATTAATTTTTGATCAGAGGCACTAAAACCGGCCTTCTTTAATTCTTGGCTGGATAAATTTTTCCGTGTCACGGCCGTTTTTTCGGTTGTCAAATTTGATTGTCCCCGAAACTGGCGGGCAATCAATTGCCGGAACGCCTTAACATCCAATTGATTGGTTGCCACATTGACACTTTCACCAATATATTGTGCCATTTCTAATTCACTAATTCCGTAGAGCTGGTGCATCGTTAAAATTAATTGGTGATTTTCGTCTACTTGTTTATCGTCAACAAAACTTGATTTTAGCTGTTGCTTAAAAAATGACCAATCAAAACTTTGCTCAGCTTCTGAAGTAACGCTGGGACGGTTAGCCACCTTTACTTGAAATTCAGATTTGGTTTCTGCAATTGTGGCCGGTGGACTATCCAATAAGGCGGAGTTCACGTGAAAAACTTCGAGGAAATTTTTTGTTATTTCCGTTAAATCCTTTTTGCTGACCACACGTAACCGAAACTTATCTTTTAGAACGTTAAATCGTTCTTCACCAACTGCTTCATAAAGCAATAAGCTCAATAAATCGTCTTTAAAAAAAGCATTTGGTGCCTGAGGGGCGTAAAGTTCATAAACGAAATAACGCCCTTCTGGGACTGTTCGCGTATAAGTTTTTAGTAGACCCAATGCCTCCAAACGTAGGCGGCTATCATAAAAATCCGGTAAATCAATATTTAACAGTGCCAATAAAGTTGTATGTGGTTTTTGATCAGATAACAGCGGGTTCGGTACAATTTCCGTCCAAAGCGTTAAAAATAAACTAAACGCAGTAACTCCCATTAATGGCTGGTATAAATAAGTCAGAATTTGCCGATCAAAGTCCGATAAATAATTTGCCTTAGTCACTAGAAAGCCGTCTCTAGGACTTAAATTAGAAAAGGCATTTTGCAACCATCACACCTCACTTTTTGGGTTGATCCGTTGATTTCTTATCATTAGTTTGTTTTTTATCTTTTTCTACCATATCGTTTAATTCTTTTAGAAAAACATTCATATCCTTAAATTGCCGGTAGACACTAGCAAAACGAATATAAGCAATTTCGTCAACATCTGCTAGTAAGCCCATGACGTATTCACCAATTGCCTGTGAGGCGACTTCATTTTCACCCAATGAACGCACCTTATTTTCAACTTCATCAACAATCTGCGTCATTTGTTCCATGGTCACAGGCCGTTTTTCAGCAGAACGAATTAACCCACGCAAAATCTTCTCACGATTAAACTCTTCCCGCGTACCATTCTTTTTAATAACCAATAACGGTGTTTGTTCTACGCGTTCAAACGTTGTAAAACGGAAACCACAATTTTCACATTCCCGGCGGCGGCGAATAACCCGGCCTTCATCTGTTGGCCGTGAATCAACAACTCGCGAACCATTGTGATGGCAACGAGGACATTGCATAATTAACACCTCTCATCTTTAGTGTTCTTTACCTGAAATAGTATACCATTAATCCATTGGTGCAAGTCCAACAATCAAATAAGGTCAGGAAAAATTCCTCACCTTATTGATTGAAAAGCCAGTTAGATTCTACACCATAATTGAAAAGCATTATTGGCCAGATTGATTAGGCAAGGATATAACCCGAGCGACAGTACTTGTGCCAATATTTTTAGGCCAAATTAGCTAGCTAAATACTAGAAAAGGTTTTAAATCACGCAATAGCCGACCATTTTCATCATACTTTCAGCCAAGTAACTTTATTAAAAGATATTGTCGCTTAAGCGAAACCTCGCTAATTTGGTAACACATTAAACAAAATGATTCTGTTTTAAAAAATCTAACATTTGCTGTTTTGTTTGTGCAACCGTACCACTATTGTCAATCACGACGTCCGCTAAGGCACGCTTTTTTGCCAATGGCCACTGCGTATTAATTCGCGCCAATGCGGCAGTATAGGTTAACTGATCACGCCTCATTAGCCGTTGCAATTGCAATTCTTTCGGAATCTCAACTAATAAAGTCACATCGGTCAACTTATCATAACCAGTTTCAAACATTAACGGAACATCTAAAACAATTAATGACGCTTTCTTTTCTTTTAATAATTGTAAACGTTTAGTGATGGTTTCCCGAATCAAGGGCGCCGTAATCTTCGTTAGTTTTGCTAATTCCTTCGATTGGCCAAAAACTATCCGCCCAAGATATTGCCGGTTTAAATGACCGTCCGCCTTTAACACAGCTTCAGAAAAAGTGGCAATAATTTGTTGCAGCCCAATCGTACCTGGTTCAACAACTTCCCGCGCAATGATATCGGCATCAACTACTGGAAAACCAAATTCATTTAAATAACGACTCACAGTCGATTTGCCACTGGCAATTCCGCCAGTAAGGCCCAAAATCACGGTCATTTTGTTGGTACGTTTAACACTTGACAGTGAGGACAGAAATGCGTTCCGCGTTGGGCCAATCGCGTCTTTTCAATCGTGCCACCACAACGTTCGCAGGCCTCACCTTCGCGTCCGTAAACGTGTAATGATAACTGAAAACCACCAGTGGCTCCGTAGGCATCCGTATAACTACGAATTGTTGTTCCCTTAGCCTTAATTGCCTGTTTCATTTCAGCAATAATATTATCGTGTAATAACTTCACCTGTTGATCTGTCAACGTATTGGCCGGCTGTAGCGGATTAATACCGCTTAACCAAAGTACCTCATCGGCGTAAATATTACCTAGGCCAGCAACTACTTGTTGATCTAGTAGCGTTGGTTTAATCGCTTTTTTATGTCGTTTAAGCCCTTTAGTAAAGTCCGCAATTTTAAACGTCTGTGCAGTTGGCTCGGCTCCTAGCTTATTCAAACCTGGTAAAGTCATTTCCTGCCCCGTTTTAATGAGGGTCATTCGCCCAAACTTGCGGACGTCTAAATAGCGGAGCGCAGTCCCATCAGTAAAATTAAAAATAACGTGCGTATGTTTCGTGACCGGATCATCCTGCTTATTTAACCGGTACTTACCTTCCATCCGCAAATGAGAAACCATCGTCATCTGCTCACTCAAGCGAAATAATAAATACTTGCCCCGACGATCAATTTCGATAAAAGTTAATCCCTGTAGGGTTTGTCTAAACTGTTCAGTATCGCCGTTAACAATCTTCGGCCATAAAACCTGAACCTGATCAATTGTCTTATTCAAAATTAGTTCGCGCAACCCTTGCCGAACTGTCTCAACTTCTGGTAATTCTGGCATTTTGTCACCTTAATCCTTTACGTTATACCAAGTTGGCCCGCTACCAAAACCAACCTTCATGGGAACCTCTAAATCGACTGCAGAGTCCATCACTTGTGGAACTAATTTTCTTAGAACTGGAATTTCATCATCCGGTGCTTCAAAAATTAATTCATCGTGTACTTGCAATAACATCGTTGCCTTTAATTTGTGCTCCTCAAGTGCCTTATGCATATTCAACATGGCAACTTTGATAATATCGGCCGCACTACCTTGGATTGGCGTATTCATCGCGGTCCGTTCGGCAAAAGAACGCAAATTAAAGTTTTTGGCGTTAATGTCGGGTAAATAACGGCGCCGATGAAAGAGGGTTTCAACGTAACCATGGTCTTTAGCCGACTGAACAATGTCAGTCATATATTTCTGAACATTAGGGTATTCACGGAAATAATTATCAATGTAGTTCTTTGCCTGGAGACGTGTAATCCCAATGTTTTGCGATAATCCGTAATCACTAATACCATAGACAATACCAAAATTAACGGCCTTCGCTTCACGCCGCATATTTGGCGTCACATCGGCAGGTGAATCCAAATTAAAAATTCGCATGGCCGTACTAGCATGAATATCCATTCCTTCTTTAAAGGCCGCCTGCAGATTTTTATCGTGGGAAATATGGGCCAAAACACGTAACTCAATTTGCGAATAGTCAGCCGCAAAAATTTGCCACCCTTTTTCCCGTGGGACAAAAGCCTGGCGAATTTGCCGGCCATCTTCATCACGCACTGGAATATTCTGTAAATTAGGGTCAATCGACGACAAACGCCCTGTTTGCGTTAACGTTTGTAAATAAGTCGTGTGAATTTTACCATCCTCGGGATGAATGACCTTCAGTAAGCCGGTAATGTAGGTTGACTGAATTTTAGTCAAACCACGATAATCTAAAACATCACTGGCAATTGGTGCAATACCCTTTAATTTTTCAAGGACGCCAACTGCAGTTGAGTAACCAGTTTTAGTCTTTTTTATTACTGGTAAATTCATTTTTTCAAACAAGATGGCCCCTAATTGTTTGGAAGAATTAATGTTAAACTCTTCTTCTGCTTCCGCATAAATCTTTTCCTGAATTTGTTGAATGCGTTCCTTAAAGGACCCCCGCATATCGTTTAAACGATCCTTATCGATTTTAATTCCAGCAATTTCCATTTGTGCCAATACTAGCGCTAATGGTATTTCTAATTCATTAAATAAACCGATCTGATCATTAGCTTCTAATTCATGGCTTAATTTAGGCTGTAATTGTTCAATTGCCCGCGCCTTACGCGCCAGATGTTCCGCAAATTCAGTTTCATTTTCTGGTAAAGCCTTCTTAGATCCCTTGCCATAAACTTCTTCATCCGTAGCAACATCACTGTATTGATGTAACTGGGCAATTTTACCTAGGTCATTACTGTTATCATTCGTATTTAACAAATATGAAGCCAATAGTAAATCAAAAGTTGTCCCGTTTAGCCGAATTCCAAGCCGATTTAGGCCAACAAATGTCCGTTTCAAATCAAAAACTAATTTTGCTTGTTGATTATCGGCAAAAAAAGCAACGAAATCAGGTTGCTGTAATAATTTGATATCTCGTCCAAAATACCAATGATCCTCTTGGCCAATTACAAATCCCGCAAAATCAGAAGTGTGGTAATTACTGGCTAACATTTCTAAATAGAACACAACCGGCCCGGAAAATTTAGCCAAAACCTGCTTGATATTTTCATTCGTTAATTGTTCAAATTTTATCGTCGTTTTAGCGGCTACTTCAGTTGGTGCCACGGCCGAATCAAGCTTACTTAAAAACGAATTAAAGTCCATTTCTTTGTAAAATTCAATCAATTTATCAAGGTCACGTTCTTGTCGCTTGAGTTCGGTGACTGAAACCTTAATTGGCGCGGCAGTATTAATTGTTGCCAGTTTTTTACTTAAAAAGGCATTAGAACGATCTTCTTGTAAATGCTCCTTCATTTTACTGGCCTTCAGATCATCAAGGTGCTCATAAACACCCTCGACACTGTCGTATTCCTTTAATAATTTAATCGCCGTTTTTTCACCGACCTTGCGGACACCAGGATAGTTATCTGAAGTATCACCGGCAAGACCCTTCATATCGATAATTTGCTTAGGCTGTAAACCATATTTTTCCATAACATGTTCCGGCGTGTAGGCCTCCGTCTGATTAACGCCTTTAACTGTAACGTTAACCGTCACCTCTGCGGTTGCTAATTGTGTCAAATCCCGATCGCCAGTGACTATATCAACCTGAAATCCAGCTTGACTTGCCTCTTTAGCTAACGTACCAATAATATCGTCGGCTTCATAATTCGCTAACTCATATGATTTAATACCATATGCGGTTAATAGCTGGCGTAAATACGGTAGTTGTTCAGATAATTCTGAGGGTGTCTTGGCACGCTGGCTCTTATATTCAGCAAACTCCTTAGTTCTAAAAGTTGTTTTACCTGCATCAAAGGCCACTAAAACGTGAGTGGGTTTAAATTCTTTTAAAACGACGTCTAGCATCGTATTAAAAGCGTAGATTGCGTTGGTATGTAAGCCGTCATGATTAATAAACGTATTAACCTGAGAATGGAGCGCGAAAAAGGCCCGAAAAGCGACACTATTTCCGTCTATCAATAATAAATGCTTGTCAGTCGCCATTATCATTCTCCTTTTTTAAATAACACACCTAATTTTACCAAATGTTCAGTTAAAAAACGCTTTGAACATAAAAAAGCGGAATAAAGGTTGTTCGTTTCAGAATTTAGTTCAAACAACTAATTACTTTCTAAATTAATTAGTCGTTTGCTAACCTCCTGAACCGATCTTTTATCCCGCATTAATCTTTTTAAACTTTATTTTAACGATTGCTTGATCCGCCAAAACCAAAAATTCGAAGGAAGAACAAGAATAGATTAATAAAGTCCATGTAAAGCTGTAAAGCACCCATGACCGCTAAGCCATTAGTATTAATCTCGGTGCCGTGCTGCTGGTAGATAAGCTTTAAACGTTGGCTATCCCACGCCGTTAAACCAATAAAGATAATAACGCCAATGAAGGAAAAAACGTAGTCGATCATTGGATTGCGTAGGAACATATTAACGACCATTGCAACAATCAAACCAATTAATGCAGCAAAACTCATTTGACCAATGCCATTTAAATTACGTTTAGTTAATGAACCATACAAGCTCATACCGGCAAAGGTTCCCGCAGCAGCAACAAAAGCAGTCGTAATGTTACCAGTAGTGTACATTGACAAAATTAAAGCCAAGGTTAACCCATTAATCACAGCGTATAGCATGAATAGCATAAATGACATTAAGCCACCACGACTCACTCTAAAACTTGTCCCCATAACTAAACCAACTTCAGCAATCATTAAAATCCACCAAATAGCAGGGTGTGCACTCACAAAACCAAAAAATTGGGTCCGGTAAGTAGTTAAAGTCAAAAATGAAACTAAAGCAGAAACAATAACACCTAGTGTCATATAGCCGTAGACCTTAGTTAAGAATCGACCCAGACCAGTATCGTTAACTAAAATTCTTCTTGGTTCTTCTTGCATTAATTCAACACTCCATTTCTTCTTGGAATTCCTTATATTAGGTAGTGTTCCCAGCAGCACAGATAGAAACTTTAAGCACTCATTTTTAAAGCCGCATCATTACAATTCCTATATTTGATCAACTAATAGTTGGTTTTTTGGTAACACCGTTAACCCATTCTACCAAATTTAGCAAAGAACACAACTGAATTGTAACCGCTAAAAAGTAAAACACAATAATCACTACGCTAATTATTTTTTAAGCTACTGTTACTAAGGAGTTCTTCGTAAACTTTTTCATATTTTTGAACGTCGCCGGCACCCATAAAGACAACCACGGCATCATGATAATCAAGTAACGGTGACATATTGTCTTGCTTCAAGACAGTACCACCCTTAGAAATCTTAGCACCTAAATCAGCACTAGAAATTTTACCTGCTTTTTCACGGGCCGATCCAAAAATATCGGTTAAATAAACAACATCTGCTAGATTTAAACTCTTAGCAAAATCATCTAAATAAGCAATTGTACGTGAAAAAGTATGTGGCTGAAAAACAGCAATAATTTCCTTGTCGGGATATTTTTGCCGCGCCGCATCAAGGGTTGCCTTAATTTCAGAAGGATGATGAGCATAATCGTCAATAATTGTCATATCGGCCATTTTACGTTCGGAAAAACGCCGTTTAACGCCCTTAAAACTAAGTAGTTCCCGCGCAACTTCATCCCCGGATATTTTTTCCATATAAGCAACGGCAATGACGGCCAAACTATTTAAAATATTATGCTCGCCAAATAATGAAATCTTGTAATGGCCTAGATTCTGCCCCGCATGCAAAACATCGAATTCAGAACCTTTAACGGTTCGTAAAATATTTTTGGCCTGAAAATCATCCCGCTCACTGGTCCCGTAGTAATAGATGGGAACCTTCGTTTTTAATTCTCGTAGTTTAGGGTCGTCCCCCCAAGCAAAAATTCCCTTTTTAACCTGGTTAGCCTCAGTTTGAAAGGCATTAAAAACGTCATCAATACCAGTGTAGTAATCTGGGTGATCAAAATCAATATTAGTCATAATCATATAATCAGGTGCCTGAGCCAAAAAATGACGACGGTATTCGTCAGCTTCAAACGCAAAAAATTGCGAGTTCTTAATTCCCTTACCGGAGCCATCACCAATTAAATAGCTAGTTGGCGCGATGCCGCTTAAAACGTGGGCTAATAAACCAGTTGTACTGGTCTTACCGTGGGCACCTGCCACACCAATACTCGTGTGTCCTTGAATGATTCGGCCAAGTAATTCTGGATAATGAATAATTGGCAACCCTAATTTTTTTGCTGCCTGAATTTCGGGATGGGTATCTTCAAAGGCATTGCCAGCAACGATGGTTAAGCCAGCGTGAATATTTTTAGCATCAAAGGGGTAGATCTTAATGTCCGCCTTCTCTAAATCACGTTGTGTAAACGTATACTGCGTAATATCGGAGCCCTCCACCTGGTAGCCTTCATCGTGTAAAACCATCGCAAGTGAGCTCATGCCGGAACCTTTAATCCCCACAAAATAATAAACTGTGTTGTTATCCACTGTTAAGTGTCCTCTTTTCTTCTCTCAGTAAGTTAATTTTAGCATAACCTGGCTCCCTTTTAGGAGTGTTAACTAAAACTATTTTTAATTAATCTTGTTCAAATACACCCTAATTTGAATCGCTATTATCTTGTTGAGCCAGATCCTCAGGCGTCAAATAAACATCCCTTGGCTTAGAGCCACTGGCCGGTGAAATAAATTTACTGGACTCAAGATCGTCAATTAAACTGGCCGCGCGATTATACCCAATTTTAAATTCACGTTGCAGTTTCGAAGTTGAAACGTGCTGTTCATTCGCAATATAGGTTAAAACTTGGGGATAAAGTTCATCCTGGTTTTCTTTTTCTTCCGCCTTTTCCAGTAATCCGTCTGGCTCAAATAAATAATGTGGTGCCAGTTGTTTCTTTACAAATGCGACAATTGGGTCAATTTCAGGCTCAGCGTAAGTTCCTTGAATGCGGATTGGCTGACTCTGACCATTTCCAAGGTAAAGCATGTCACCACGACCAAGTAACCGTTCGGCCCCACCTTGATCAATAATGGTTCGTGAATCAATCTGACTGGAAACCATAAAGGCAATTCGAGTTGGAATGTTATTCTTAATTGTTCCAGTAATAATATCCACACTGGGCCGCTGTGTCGCCACAATTAAGTGGATTCCTGCCGCCCGGGCCTTTTGCGTAATCCTAACAATATAGTCTTGAACCTCAGTTGAGGCCACCATCATTAAATCAGCCAATTCATCAATAATGATAACAATATAAGGTAACTTAAGTCCATAATCGCCATGAGCTTCGGCCTTTTGATTAAATTGCTCTAAATTACGAACCCCAGCTGCCGCCAGCTTTTGATAACGATTTTCCATCTCTTCCACTGCCCACTTCAATGAGGCAGAAGCGGCCTTCGGATCAGAAATCACCGGCGATAATAGATGTGGTAAACCATTATATGGTGCAAGCTCAACGGCCTTCGGATCAATTAGTAATAATTTAACTTCACTTGGCTTAGCCTTAAACAAAATCGAAAGTAATAGGCTGTTAATAAAGACGCTCTTACCTGAACCAGTCGCGCCAGCAATTAATCCATGGGGCATTTTAGCGATATTAGTGACCATTGGTTGACCAAATAAATCCACGCCTAAGGCAATTGTTAGCGGCGAGCGACTAGCCTTAAATTTTTCAGTTGCCACAACTTCTGATAACATCACCGGCCGCGACTTCAAGTTGGGGATTTCAATTCCAACTGTGGATTTACCAGGAATTGGTGCTTCAATTCGAATATCCTTTGCCGCCAAGGCCAATTTTAAATCGTCACTTAAATTAGTGATTTTACTAACTTTTACTCCCCGCGCCAGTGAGATCTCAAACTGAGTAACGGCCGGACCAATACTCCAACGTGCCACCGTTGCCTTAACGTTAAAAGCATTTAAGGTTTCATTTAAAACAACGCGCTGATTTTCTACCCAAGCACTCATTTCGCTTGTATTTGTTTTAACTGGTTTAGGCAATAAATCTAATGGCGGTAACTGATAATGTTGATCGTCCAAGGAAACTTGTTTTTTTATTTTTAAACCGGCGGTACTTTGCGGCATTTTTTCATCACGTGAAGTAACGGTCGCCTCTTCTGCCACTGGTGCTGAAGACTCGTGCACAATAGACTTTACCGTTATATTGGGTGTTGCAGCCGCAGTGGACGCCACCGCTATTGGTTCAACAGCGGCCGTGGCCACCGTTTTCGTTGATGTTTTTATTACCTCTGGCAACACTTTTGTTTGCACCTTTTCAGTCTGTGCTGGACTTTCTTGGCGCTGCAATCGATAGGCCTTAATCGCGGCCAGAACTTTTCGCCAGGATGCAACCGGCTCATCAATTTTTGTTACCTTCTTAGCCGGTTGTTGTGATTGTGAGGCCGCTGTTGAAGCATTTGTAACAACCGCCACCTTTTTATTGTCTTCAACACTTGCAGATTTTATTTCATTTGTTATTGGCGGTTGGGCCGCTTGACTGGTCGTTGGCGGAATAGCTGCCTTAGTCGGTTCCACATCAGTCCTAGACTCACTTTGCTCATCAGTTGCCAACGTAAATGAAGTTGCTACCGCAGCCGTTGAAGCAGCCACTGAATCGGTTCCTGTTTCTGCAAAAAATAAACTGACACCCAAAGCTGTTTCCAATTCAGTAGCCAACTTGTCCAAACGCTGATCCTCGGCCTGACGAACCTGATGAGGTGCTTGGGGTACGTAGGTTGGCCTAAATCGGTGCGCCGTAACTTTAGGCTTATTAGGTACCGTTACCCGAGGCTGCGCAATTTTTTGTGTGGCCATCTTCTGTGGCACACGCTGCTTTTGTTTTCTAGCTTGCCAGCGAAGAAAAACTGGGCCATCGTAATGATTCATTTTTGACTTCCTCCATTTACAGCTTCTAACAACTAACTATAACGTAAATTGGTTAAACTTTCATATTATTCCCAAAATTTAACAAAGATTTTGTCAACTAAAAAGGCCCCTTTAATCAGGACCTAAAGTCGCTCATTAAACGGACACTTGTTTACTAAGAATTAATCATTTTGTTCCGCCACAATTGCAGCTCCTTTATTAAAATCAAAGGGCGCTCCAGTAGGTGCATCAGTTGGTAGAACTAAAATTCCCCGCTTTTTAGGCGCGTTGGGTAACCCTAATTCACGAGCGGCGCTGATCATGCCATCACTTTTAACTCCCCGTAATTCACCTGGCCAAATAATCTGACCATTAGGCATCATCGCACCAACCTTGGCAACCACAACTTTCTGCCCCTGAGCAACATTGGGTGCACCACAAACAATTTGTAGAGTCGTTCCAGAATCGACCTCAACCATTGCAATATGCAAATGATCCGAATCAGGATGTTCTACCAATGTTTTAACGTGCCCAATGACAAATTTCGGAGTTAGATCACTGACCAGTTCAGGCTCAAACCCGGCGGCCTGTAATGCATCATTTAACCGAGCAACCTGATCTGCTGATAATAATACCTGACCATTTGCCTTCAATTCAGGTAGAGTTTGACTAATTTTTAAAAAATTATAACCAAGGGTCACATCACTTGTCCGATCTTTAATTCTAACAATATTATCCTTTTTCTGGCTATCTTGATGTTCTGTATCTGCGTGCAAAATAGCAATTAGGACATTCTTAAATGAAACAGAATTTAAACTAGTAATTAACAATATCTTTTCCTCCGGTTTGTGCTTACTTTGAACGAACAATCAGAACATCACAAGGCGCATCCCGCGTGATTGCTGCAGAAACTGAACCCATCATAAAGCGTTCAACGGCATTTAATCCTGATTGACCTACTATGATCAAATCAATGTGGTATTGCTTAGGCAGTTGCCGTGACATTAATTGTCGTGGTGAGCCAAAGGCAAGTACAGTTTGTACTTCCTTTATACCAACTTTTTTAGCCTTTTCGAGGTAACCTTGAAGCATCCGCTTTTGGTCAGCAACGTCAGTTACGGCTATTTCAACACCTGTGCTAGCAAAATCGGCCGTCGTGTAGGCCTGATTTTCAACAACATACGCAATTATGAGCTTTGCCTTATTGCGTTCGGCCGTTTCAACGGCCTTTTCAAAGGCCTTTTTTGCCTGTTCACTACCATCAATTCCAACTAAAATTGTTTGGTACTCTTGTACTTTTTCTACCAAATCATCAGATCCTTCGGCTTACGATCATTTTCATTAATTGACTACGCTAACTTCATTCTACTGCCTCAAAACCGATTTGCAACCAAGTAACTTTTAATTACTCGATTAACTGCTTATACTGAAGCTAGACCGTGTTTGGAAAAGCAGCTTCCTACGGTCGGGACAAAAATCCCTACTCTTATTGTTTCCGAACATCACCCTAGAACATGCGCTAAAAGTCTGGACGATTTTCCAAACACACCACTCCCCAAGTAGTTATTTTAAATGCAAAGAAGGTTAGCGAATGCATAAAACTAAACGTTCCATTATAAGCGGCACTTTATTTGGTATTGCTAGTGGTATTTTTCTGCACAAAATGGCTCACCAAATCTATCAAAGACAACCTAACCAAATCCTTAATCGGGTTAAGGCTGCTTTTCTAACAACGGGTAACATCGAAGGTTCGTGGATTGAAACGAAAAAATTAACTTCAAAAAAGTACCCACTGACAACAACCGTTTATTACGGTGGGATTACCCGCTATGAACACCAACAGTTAATTCAGTACGAGTTTATTGCCGATGCAAAAACAGGTAGTGTCCTCGACTTATTTCGCCTTTAACTATTGGCTAGCACGTACTATTTGGCACCGGCAAATTGAATTTTGGCCAAATAAATTGGGTGCCCCATCTGACTAAAACGTTGTTCGTATTCGGTTTCAATGTTATCCGTTATTTCGGGGCTGTTATGCAAGTCGAGTGATAGCTGTTCAAATTGAGCGCCATAGGCATTAAAACTCATTAGTGAAAATTCAAACAGTCCCCGATTATCGGTTTTAAAAGTCACTTTTCCCTCAGGTTGCAAGACCTGTTCATACATTGCTAAAAAAATTTTATGTGTCAACCGTCGTTTGGCGTGACGTTTTTTTGGCCACGGATCCGAAAAATTAAGGTAAAGGTTTGCTACCTCATCGGTGGCAAAATAATCCGTTAAATTTTCGCCATTAGCTTGAATTAGGTATAAATTGGGTAGTTTTTCAAGTAATTGTTTTTCCAAAATCATTATCGCAACGGAAGGCTGTAATTCTATTCCGATAAAATTCTGTTTAGGGTAAGCCTTTGCCATTTCAATAATAAAACGGCCCTTACCAGAACCAATCTCAACATTTAGTGGCTGTGTTTCAGCAAATTTAGTTTGCCATTTTCCTTTAAAATCTGCCGGAATGGTCGTGATAGACTGCGGATTATCCGCAATTTCACCCACGGCCCGCGGTTTATTTCTTAAGCGCATCGCTGTTACCTCTTTCTTTTAAATATCACCTGAAAAAGTGAGATTAAAACAAAAGTTAGTCAAATTCTAACAATAACTATAATTAGCCTGTTTACAGGTATTAGTTACCAGTTAGGATTCTTCATTTAGTGCCTTTTAAAAAAGCACTAAAACTTTTGTTCTAGTCTCACTTTTTTTGAGCAATAGTTCTATCTTTATTTTTTATTTATAAATAGTGTTTGTAATTGTATAATTGCCTGATTCATTTCATGATACCGTTGCTGCTGATAAAATTGCTTAACAATTAACAGTAAGTTTAAATAGCCATACCATTCAATTCGTTGAACAATTGCTTCCGTTGGCTTCAAGCCGTACGCTAAGAGCCAATCATCCCAATTAGCCCGTGGAACGTACTGGCACAAAATTGTACTTAAATCAAATGCTGCATCAGCAAACATGGCGTCATCCCAATCAACAATGTATAACCGCTTTTCATCAGATAACAACCAATTCTTATGATTTAAATCCCCATGGCAGACTTCCAATTGATTTTGTTTAACAATTGGCTTGTTCTGGATCAAATACCGTAGCACCTGTTTCAATAACGGATGTTGTCGTAGATCCGAGGATAAATTTAAATAATATTGTTGTAAGAAGTGATCAGATGATACCGTTTGACCGCCAACCTGACGTAACATTTTTTTTAACAAACCTGAATGGTGCACTTTATTAAGTAACTTGGCAACCATTGGTGATTGCATTTCACGATTAGTTAACGTCCGGCCATTCAGCCATTCTTGTGCCGTCAAAACATCGCCACTAGAAATTCGTTTTGTCCAAATTAGGCGTGGCGTGATACCTTCCATTGATAAGGCCGCTAAAAATGGTGATGTATTACGCTTCAAAAAAATCTTCTCTTGCGCACGTGTTCCCACAAAAGCCGCTCCTGTATTACCGCCTACAGGTCGTACCTGCCAGCCGGCATCCAAATCAAAGTCCATCGCCACACCCTCTTTCGTTAGCTAAGTTTATTTTACCGGCCAAAATCAGGTCCGTCAAGATAATCTGGCCTAAGCAGCAATTTTTTGTTTCAAATAGTGTTGTACAAACCAAAAATCAATGGCAACTATCACTAACGTTGCTACTAGCCAAGTAGTAATTGTTGGTAAACTGATTAATAAAACTAAACTAAAAATTACCGATTCAATAACCAAGAGAATCGCGATCAATTGTTTAAATGCCCTTAACCGAATTTTATTTGCGATTGGATAAAGATGTGTAAAAACAATTTCTTCGTAAGTTGTATAAAACGGCACAATTTGGGCCCCCGTTAAATAAATGAATAAGGCCGCAATCAATAATGCTAACCACCACGTTTTTATAAAGAATAAAACAATCGCACCTAACACGGTTAAACGAATAAATAGACCGCTATACTCTGTTCCTCGTAAAAATCCCCGCCAGTAAAGGTACTCGTAAGTATTCTCGTGTTGAGTTCGAATAAAGTGTAATAAGACATCCAGGTAACGCCGGCGCCGCACCTTACCCCGTAGTTGCGGAACATCAGTAAATAAATTAAATATCCGGTACATTTGAAGCATTCGGGATGATTCTGTCGTTAGACAAACCGACCACTGTAAAATATGACCAACTAAAAAACGCTTGGCCGAAAACCGAACTAAAAACACTAAGACAAGGGCCAAAATGACTCCCAAAATTGGGCTGATCCATAAGGAAACCGCAAAGATAATAGCCGCTAAACCATAGAAAATAATGGCACGTTTTCTACTTGTGCGCCCATCACGCTCATAAAGTTCAATTAGCTGTAGCCAAAGTTGACTATCTTTTAATCCAATTAAACTTAAATACAGCCAAAGGCCACTGATTACCGGCAAATTTGCCCCAACCTGTAAAAATGGTAACAAAAAACCAACGATTACCAAACTAAGTAAAACAGGTAAAATCAAACTATAGCGCCGGGCACGAATTAAATACTCACTAAAACTTGTTTCCTTTGGTAAAAGGAACACGGTATCTGCATTTTCAACCAAGGTGGCCAGATGCCCCAAGCTAAGGGTCACTAAAAGAATAACTAAGATTGCTCCTTTAGCCCACCAGAGTGGCGCCGTAATCGTTTTTAAACTATTTGAATAGGCATAAGCCAGACCACCTAATAGGATGAAAACTGCAATCATAAAAAATTCGTTAAAAACTAGGCGTAGATACTTTAACATTTCTTTTTGATGATTCTGTAAACGTTGTTGCCATAATTTTGCCATCATGAGTTTGCCACATCCGTCATTTTAAAGTAGATATCGTCAAGATTGCCAGTTGGTAAATTATATTGTGTTTGTAGTTCAACCAGGCTTCCTTGTCCAGTAATTTTACCTTGATTAAGTAAAATAAACTGATCAGCGGCTTGTTGTGCCGTTGCCAGAACGTGGGTTGACATTAAAACCGCCGCCCCCCGAACCTTCTCGGCCGCAATTACTTGTAATAAATCTCGAACGGCAAGTGGATCTAGACCAGTAAAAGGCTCATCAATAATATACAAGCTAGCTTGCGTTATAAATGCACAAACAATCATGACCTTCTGCTGCATTCCTTTTGAAAAATTGGCCGGAAACCAGTCAAGCCGCTTACTTAAACGAAATTTATCCAATAATTGGTTGGCTCGTTGCCACGCTTCATCATGATTGAGATCATAGGCCATAATTGTTAAATCAATATGTTCCCGCAAGGTTAGTTCTTGATACAGAATTGGTGTTTCGGGAACGTACGCCAACGCCTGCCGGTACGCCTCGGGTTTTTCCGCTAGACTAAGGCCATTTAAACGAATCTCACCCTTCTGCGGTGTTAATAGACCAATAATATGTTTAATTGTCGTTGATTTTCCAGCACCATTTAGACCAATTAGACCAACAATGGTTGCTTCAGGTACTGTGAAGTTCAAATCCTTAATAACTGGAACTCGTGAATAGCCACCAGTTAGGTTTGTTATTTCTAATCCCAAAATCGTCATTCCTTCCCGTGAAATCGTGGTTTTATTGTACTATAGGCCTTAATTTCATTTTACGCTACTTTATGATAGCATGAACTTAAAAGTGAAAGAAGGTCATTATTGATGGACTATGATAAAGATTGTATTTTCTGTAAAATTGTACATAATGAAATCCCAAGTACAGTCGTGTATGAAGACGATGTGGTCAAGGCTTTCCTTGATATTACCCAGGCAACACCGGGACATACCTTACTTGTTCCTAAAAAACACGTTGCCGATATTTTTGACTATGATGAAGCAACGGCAAAGGCAATCTTTAGTCGTATTCCGAAGCTTGCTCGCGCAATTCGTGATTCTAATCCCAACATTAAAGGGATGAACATTGTTAATAATAACGGAAAGGTTGCTTATCAATCGGTTTTTCATTCGCATTTTCACTTAATTCCGCGTTACTCAGAAAATGATGATTTTTCAATGCATTTTGGCGATAATTCCAAGGCTTATTCACCGGCCAGGCTACAACAAGTCGCAGCAAGTATTAAAGCAAATTTGGAGGGCTAAACTATGAAAAAGATTACTAGTGGTTTATTAGCTGGCGCCATCGTGGGTGGTATCACCGGCCTGTTCACAGCAAAACGTAGTGGCCGCCAAACACAACAATTGGTTAAGGATTATTTGGATGGTATTTCCGAAGACGTTTTAGAATTAAATGACAGTCTCGCTCGCTTACGGAAGGCAGCAGCTATCCTAACAAAGGAAAGTTCACAAAATACTAGTCAAACAATGCAAGAACTACAACAATTATTTAGTGATTTTAATTTTCAAACGGAACCACGAATTAAAAAAGTTAAGGATGCCAGCGAAAAAATTCAACGTGATTTAAATTCAGATGGTAGCTTTAATTCAGCAACGACCGATGACGCAGATGACATGTAAACATGATTTTTCACATTATCACCACTAAAAAGTTTTGTGCTATCTATCACTACGGAAAGAAATAGTTAATTTTTATTTTTGGTGGCAATAAAAATTCTTCTGGATCTTATTTTTTTCACCATTATCTTCTTGAAGTTTTTATGAAGAATGCTAACTAGATTTCATTTCGGCCTTAACGTATGTTATATTTAGAATCGTGAGTTTCAGAAAAATATGAAAAGGATGTGCTTTACATGCGTAAAAAATGGCTATTATCCATTATGGGTATCTTTTTAGCCTTCACGTTAGCTGGTTGCGGTAGCAAAACCGTTGCCACAACCTCTGGTGGTAATATTTCGCAACAGGACTACTATAATGAAATGAAGAAATCATCAAGTGGTAAACAAACGCTGCAACAAATGATTTTAGATAAAGTTATGGAGAAACAATATGGTTCTAAAGTTTCTAAAGATAAGGTAGACAAACAATATAATTCGTACAAGAAACAATATGGTTCTTCCTTTAGTTCTGTCCTTTCACAAAATGACATGACTAAGGCCAGCTTCAAGAAGAATTTACGTTCTAACCTACTCTTAGAAGAAGCAGTTAAAGATAACGTTAAAATTACCAACGCTGATTTGAAGAAACAGTGGAAGACTTACCAACCAAAAGTTACAGTTCAACACATTCTTGTAGCTAAGAAATCTACGGCAACAGATGTTATTAATGAATTAAATAAAGATAATTCTGAAAAGAACTTCAAGGCTTTAGCTAAGAAGTATTCAACTGATACCGATACTAAGAATGATGCCGGTAAGTTACCTGCTTTTGATTCAACTGATACTAGTCTTGATTCTAGCTTTAAGACGGCAGCCTTCAAACTTAAAACGAACGAATACACTAAGACACCAGTTAAATCACAATATGGTTACCATGTCATTCGGATGATCAATCACCCGGCCAAGGGCACGATGAAAGAACATGAAGCAACCTTAAAGGCTCAGATTTACAGCAAAGATATGTCTAACAACACCGTTCTTAAGAACGTTATTTCTAAGGTCTTAAAGAAGGGCAATGTTCAAATCAAGGATAATGATTTGAAAGACGTCTTATCTGGCTATGTTGGTAAGAGTAGCACCACAACCTCTTCAACAAGCAACTAACCAGAACTAACTTATTAGTTCTAAAATAGGACAACAGTGATCTGAATTCAGATCCTGTTGCCCTATTTTTTTAACGCCATTAAGGTGCTTTAACTAATTTACCTAAACATGCTGGGCTTTATTAAAAAGTTCTTTAACTAAATTATCATTTGTTTTAAACTAATAATTAACGCTATTATCATTAATTATTAATTTAAGAAGGTGTATTTTTTATGAATTCTGAATTATCGGTTAAAAGTGGCTTGCACGACGTTATCCCAACAACATTTGGTTATATTGGTGTTGGACTTGCTTTCGGGATTGTCAGTCGAACAAGCCACCTAAGTTTACTAGCAATTTTATTAATGTCATTAGTTGTCTACGCTGGCTCGGCTCAATTTGTTATTACAAGCATGCTGCTGGCTGGTAGTCCAATTAGTGCAATTATTTTTTCCACCTTTTTAGTTAATGCCCGCATGATTTTAATGAGCACAACCATTGCGCAATACTTCCGACGTTATTCCAGTCTGGCAAACATTGGTGTCGGAAGTCTTTTAACTGATGAAACTTTTGCCTTAGGAATGAACAAATTAAATTACACCGACCACCAGTTAAACCTTCGCTGGTTTAATACAACTAACATTGTTGCTTACCTTGTTTGGGCAGCGGCCTCTATTACTGGCGCCTTAATTGGTAATTTAGTTACTGATCCTAAAAAACTAGGCTTGGATTTTGCTTTAGTAGCAATGTTTATTGGGCTACTCTATTTACAACTAATTAGTGATCGTTCAAAAAAATTATTAACGCAATTGACCGTTGTTATATTTGTTGTCGTTGCCCTCTATATTTTACTTATTTTCATGTCAGCCAACGCCGCTTTACTCGTTGCAACACTGTTGGGCTGCATATTTGGGGTGGTGATTGAACGGTGACTCGCTATATCTTTTGGACAATTATCGGTTGCGGTATCGTGACAGTCCTATCACGAACTTTTCCTTTCCTTCTAGTTAAAAATTTTTCACTGCCTAAATGGTTAATCCATTTTTTATCCTTTGTTCCAATTGCCATTATGACGGCACTCTTTGTTGAAAATTTATTGATACCCCATCAAGGACGACTACCAGGTATTGATTTAGAAAATCTTTTGGCCTCACTGCCAGCAATTTTAACGGCAATTATTACTAAAAGTTTGCTGGCAATTGTCGTCGTTGGTATTATCGCAATGGCCTTAATCCGTTTTTTTGCGCTAGCCTAGTAAGTCTAGGGGAGTGTGACAAAAGTCGGTTTGGGGTTCACTGCGTAACGTAAGCTGATCCAATAACCGTACTATGGTTATTGAATTAACTGTAGTTAGGCACGTAAATTCAGACTTTTGGCGCACGTTCTAGAGCAATGTTCGTAAACAGTAAGAGGCTAGGACTTTTTGTCCCAGCCTCTAATTAAATAGAGGAGTGCACCCAGACTTTTGCTGCACATTCTAGAATAATGATCGGAAACAATAAGCGGCTAGGACTTTTGTCCCAGCCGCCTATTGTTATTTTTCTGAACTGCACCTTCTAGATAAAACGTGCGCTAAAAGGCTGCCTTTCAGACATATTTTGGCCGGACTAGTCAGAAAATACTTGCGAAAATAATTTTCAAGCAACCATGGCTCGACTAGGCACACTTTCATTCAGGTACATTAATCCGTTTTGGGATCAATCACTTTCATCTCTGGTCGGTAAAAGTGCCGGCCATCCATTCCAAAAATTCGTTCTGAAAAATTACCAGGTTCTGTGTGCTCAAGTGTTCCCTGAAGCATCATTATCGAGGCATCTAGATCATCAATGTGGTGCAGCACTTCGGCCTCTAATATTTCTGGTTCAACTGGTGAACCATATTCTTTACGGCCATGATGCGCCAAAATGACGTGTCGTAAAAGCAGCAATTCTTCACTACTAGGATCGATTTTAAGTGCCGTACAAGCCCGAACAATTTCTTCATCAATCAGAACAATGTGTCCAAGTAAATTGCCGGCCAATGTATAAGTTGTTGCCATTGCACCAGATAGTTCAATCGTTTTACCCATATCATGTAAAATAATTCCCGCGTACAGTAACGGTTGTTTAATAAATGAATACTCAGCACAAATTGCCTGTGCCAAATGTAACATGGTGACCGTATGAAACGCTAAACCGCCTTCAAAAGCATGGTGGTTGGTCTTAGCGGCCGGATAATCAAAGAATTCCGTTTGGTGCCGTTGTAAAATCCAGCGAACAATCCGATTCCAATTCGGATTCGTAATTGCAAAAACTGCCTGGTTAATTTCTTGTTCTAAATCTGACTTACTCAAAGGTGCTTTCGGTAAAAAATCAGTTGCAGTTTGATGATCCGCCTCTTGTGCCAATCGTAATTTAAACAGTTTAATTTGTGGTTTTCCTTGATACAACTCGCGCTTACCAGTTAAATAGACTACCTTACCCGCCTGAAAACTAGTAATATCGGTTTCACTGGCATCCCAAAATTTGGCCGTTATTTGTCCAGAACTATCTTCAAACGTAAAGGCAATGAATTTCTTCCCGTTTTTAGCCAAACGAACTTCTGCACCCTTAACCACAACGAATAGAGCAACATTTTCGTTATTTTGGTAATCAAAAAGCTTTTTTTCAGCCACTAAAATCATCCTTTCCTTTTTAACTGAATTATTTCTTCTGGTGCAAACGAATTAAGGTCAGCTTCATTGGCCGTAAAATAAATAATTTGATTGTGCTGACTAATTTGCTTTAATAATTTTAAAATTGCTTGACGCCGTGGTGGATCAAAATTAATAAAGCCATCATCAATAATAAATGGCATTTTAGCAACATCACTGATTTCTTGCGCAAAGGCCAACTTAAAAGCAACGTATAATTGCTCTGCTGTGCCTTGTGATAATTCTCCAACCGCAAAAATTGTCGCCTGCTTACTTTCCCTAACTGTTATTAGATCCGGCGCCACACTTATTTTATCATAACGATCATTCGTTAAAATAGCAAAGTACCGGGTCGCTAGCCGCAATAATTGTGGAAATCTTTGCGTCGAGGCCGCCGTTAAAGTTGCCGTAATCCATTCACTTGCTAGCCGTTTAGCTAACCACTGTTGTGTTAGTTCGCTAATTTGTGCTTCCTGTTGAGCCACTTGTTGTAAAAGATCTTGATAAGTACCGTCACTCACTAATTGCTGCATCGTTGCTTGCAGCTTAACCAATTGTTGTTGCAGTACCATTAGCTGTTGCTGCAGCCGCTTTTCTTGGTCACTAACACTTACCAATGCCGTTTCTAGCTGGTTTTGGGTTGAATAATCCTTAAAATCAGCTACAAGGTCACCTAATTGATTAGCTAAATAATTAAATTGTTGCTGTTGCTCACTCTGCAACTGTTGTCGTTCAACTGACTTTTGTAATTCGTGATCGCTTACTAAATGATGTTGCGTTAGAAAATCAGATTGCTTTTCTTGCCAGTCCTTGATTTGCCGTTGTAAGCGTGTTGCTTGTTCCTGATAATAAGTATATTGCTGGTCCCGGTTACCCAGCTCGCTGGCCTTACGTTGCATTTCTTGATAAAAATCAATAATTTGCCTGACGGCTTTTTTAGGTTCCTTTTTATTAATTGGTAGCCATTCCTGCGCAAAAGAGAATTCATCCAACCAAGCGCTAATTTGCTGTTGTTGCTGGGTCAATTGCTCCGTTATTTTATGCGTTGTTACCTCTAGTTGTTGTAGCCGGCTTAAATCATGCTGGCGATTTAAAATTAAATTGGTCGTCAAAGTCTGATAGTGGTAACGTGCTTTTAAATTATCCCAAATTTGTTGTAATCCGGCCTGTCGCTGCCGTAATTGAGTTAATTTGGTCGTTATAACTTGTAATTGCTCTTTTTGCGCATCAAGTCGGGCCAAAGTTTGCTGCCACTCAGTGTTAGCCTTACTTGCGGTGTTCCGCTGGGTTTGCTGTTGGTAAATGAACCAGCCACTGGCCGCCAAACCAAATAAGCTTATTAATTTGAAACCACCAGGTAATAAAAGACCAATGATAGTTACCACTAAACTTATTCCTAATGTAGCCGGCCAGCGGTTAGTTTCTGGTGTTTTTTGCTCTAATTTGGAAACTTCTTGTTCTAACTGATCATTATGTTCAACCATTTGCTGTCGTAATTGTTCCTGCTCAATTAATTGTTGTCTTAAGGTTGTTTGTTCGGCAAAGTTATTTTGAGCCACTGCCAGATCAGCTTTACTTAAAGGTTCAACAGCTATCTGAATTCCTAATTCCGATTCTAATTCTTGTTGTTCCAATTGTGTAGCCTGTTGATTATTAGTTAGTAACTCTTGGCCGACTAATAACTGCTCAATCTGATCCTTTTGCGTCAGTAATTGGCCAAAGCGCTCATTATTTGCAATATAAAATTGAAATGCTGGGGTTAAAGCTTGACTCTTGGTGCGCTCGGCAATTTTTTGACTGACCTGTTGAAGATCTGTCGTTGTTAACGCCAATTGATGCTTATATTCCGAATATTGCGCCAAATCTTGATCAGTTAACCAAGTTGATTGATTCACACTTACTTGCTTCAATTGCAAGTAGGTTTGGTAATCCGGCCAGCTCTTCACCAGACGTTCAAGGCGACCTTTTTCTTGACTTAACTGGGCTTCATCTGTTGTTAATTTGGCCAATTGTTGCTCTTTTTCTTGTTTTTCCTGTACTAGTTGCATGTACTTAGGAAAGGCTCCCCGGGCTTGATTTACCTTCCTTTGTAGTTCTGTCAATTGCTTTAATGCAACATTTAATGGCCAAATTCGCCCTTTTTGGCGATAAAGTTTGGCCGCCTCACGCTGGTAAGTGGCAGCCTGCTGTAACCATTTATCGCTGCCAACTGCCCCCACCGCTAACAAATGTTGATTTAAGTCGGCCTTAGATAAATGAAAGATTTGATTCAAGGATCGTTCGTCAAAATGAAAAACCGCCTGAAATAATTGTGGTGTAATTGGTGCCAGTAATTGAGCCAGAAATTGTTCACCATAAACTTTTCCATCTTCATCAGTCACCGTTACGACACCGCCGGCTTTACCGCCCACCCGCTTAATCACAAAATGCTGCTTACTTGTTGCAATGGTTACTGTCCCACCATAACTATGACCAGCCTTGGGTAAATATTGCTGGTAAGGTTGCTTCTTGGTTGCAAACCCAAATAACACACCAGTGATAAATGAACTTAGCGTCGACTTTCCTGCCTCATTTAATCCATAAATCAATTGAATGTTCGCCTGAAAATCAAAAGTACGATCATGCCATTTACCGAAGCCAAAAATTGTTGCCTGTTCAATCTTCATCGCTAGCAACTCCGTTCTGATTAATTTCATCTAGCAAAGTTAGCACGTCATTTTTAAGCTCCGCCTGAAAATCAGCTTGCTTGATCAATGTATCTAGAAATGGATACTGCAGCAACGATCCAGCAAGTTCTTGCAGACTTTCTTCATTAAAGATCAGATCGGCCGCCTTTTGCCAATACTGCGTGTCTAAAGATTGAAAATTTGGGATCACATTGTTAACCAGTTTTAGTTCATAAATATAACGAAGATAAGGTTGCGCCGGGGACTGCTGTTGCAAATATTCAAGAAGTTCACCCGCCTGAATCCGTTTTAGTAACGCCGGACTTAATTGATTACTGTCGCTTAATTGAATGCTTAATAACAAATGATGCGCTTGCGGTAACTTGGCCACTTGTTCTTCAATTAGATTAATAATTGTGTTTAGACGCACCACTTGTTTAACAGAAACCACTATTTGGCGCCATTCAATAACTTCTACCGGATGAAATTCAAGATTTAATTGCCGATCAGCGGAAGTTGTAACCAGATAATAGCCCTTCTCACCTGATTCCTTTTTATGCCGCCCCTGAATGTTACCAGAATAGACAATCGGCGGATCCTGCTTTAAAACTTGCCGCTTGTGGATGTGACCCAAGGCCCAATAATCATAATTTTTACTCAATAACTCACTAAGATTAAATGGTGCATAAACGGCATGTTCTGAAGCAACACTGCTTTCAGAACCATGTAGTAGGCCAATTTGATAATCAACCTGACCTTTAACTGGGAATAACGAGGTCATATCTTTAGTAACCCAGCGATTTGTGTAACTAAAGCCACTCAGGGCCACTTTTTCGCCAGCAGCCGTTATTAAAGTAAACGTAGCTCCTTCACCAGGAAAAACATGCACATTAGCTGGAAAATCCAACTTAACACTATCTGAGGCTAAAAAATCGTGATTACCGTAACTCAAATAAACGGGAATCTTTTCGACCTGCAGCCGTTTAAATTGATTAACCAAAAAGGCCTGAACTTGAATACTTTGCGTCGTCTGGTCGTATAAGTCACCAACTAAACAAATAAAATCCACCTGAAACCTAATGGCATCATCAACTAGCCTTTTAAAAGCAACAAATGGTGAATCATGAATAACTTGCCAAAGTTGATCAGAAGCCGTTTTTAGGCCTTGAAAAGGACTATCTAGATGTAAATCCGCTGCGTGAATAAATTTCATATTATAACTATCAAAGCACTGCTTTAATAGATTAACCTCTTTTCTAAATAATCAGACTAAAGTTAAGCTAAATCCTACTCTAGCATAGGGAACGTACATTCGCAATTCCTGATTTTATAATTAAACAAAAGCGGAAATGGGCCAAAAGTTGGTTTTGGCGCACGTTCTAGCATAATGATCGGAAACAATAAGAGGCCAGGACTTTTGTCCCGGCCTCCGCTTGCTATTTCTGAACGTTACTCTAGAACGTGCGCCAAATGTCAGTTTCACTAATTAATCAGGAAAATACTAGTAAAAATATCTCCCCAGCATGAACTAGTTTGCGTAAAGTTCCTGAACTGGCTTAGTAATAATGCCATTTAAGTCTTCCATGATTTGGCTCAAACCTTTTTCTTTTTCCATTAAGGTCTGAATTTCTTTAAATTTACCAACTTTATCCGCAAGCTTTTTAGCCTCATCAATTTCTGAATCCTCTAAATTTTCACCTTGCATTTGTTTTTGCTGTAACTTCATATTTATTTGTTGAAAATTCTTAAAAAGATCATAAGCCTTCTGATTCTTTTTTAATTCAGTGTAAGCTGACTCCAAAGCCAAAAATTCATCAGTTTTACGTAGTTCGCCCTCAAGTTGGTTTGCAATATCATAAACTTTAACTGCCATAATGCATCTCCTTAATTAATCTGTATTTTTAATTATATCATGAACTGAAAGCAGTTTCTATAAGGACTCTTAATTGAACAATCCCTTAACTGTATCAACCCAACTATTGGCCTTATCCTTAGCCGAATCAAGATTGTTTTTGGCCTGATTGACACCATCCTGAACCTTGTTCCACCAAGTTGAATTAGAATTGCTCGACTTCTCGTCCGAAGCCATTTGCTGGGCATCCTGAACCTTAAAGGCCGTTTGTGGTGTGTTCGGTAAAATATTCGTCATTTCTGACTTCCAAACTGGCGCAACACCTTCCTCGCTGATTCCCTGCAAGAAGTGACTACTGTCGGTATTATCAAAACCAATCCACGTGGCAACAACAATGTTAGGGGTATAACCGACCACCCACTGATCCTTCGTTCCAAAACCATATGAATTAGGCACCTCAGTACTCCCCGTCTTACCGGCCACTTGATAGCCCGCCGGTTTAGCACTTTGGCCCGTACCGTGATCAAAGACACCCATCAACATGCTTGTCATTTGGTTAGCCACTTTAGTCGACATGACCTGCTTAGTTTTAACGTCTGTATTGTCCACCACAACGTTGCCACTGGCATCAACAATTTTTGTAATAAAATGAGAACTAGCCCGCTTACCGTTGTTTGCAAAGGCAGTATACGCACTCGCCATTTGGTACGGCGAGACACCTACTTTTAGGCCACCTAGCGCTAAGGCCAAATTCTGATCACTCTTTGGTAAATTAATACCAAAGTTCTCAACGGAATCAACACCTTTTTGCACACCAATTTGGTCAAGTAACCAAACTGCAGGCGCATTTAAACTTTGTGCAAGCGCCGTATACATTGGAATTTTGCCAGAATAATTATTACCGTAATCGGTTGGCGTGTAGTGATTAGAGCCATAAGACAGCTTTTTGTCAGTTAAAGAAGAATCATAATGGTAACCATTTTCTAAGGCCGGCGTATAAACGGCTAACGGCTTCATCGTGGACCCTGGCTGCCGTTTAATTTGCGTTGCTCGATTATAGCCGCGGAAAACGTGTTCGCCCCGACCACCAACTACCGCGTTAACCCCACCAGTCCGGGGATCAATCGCCACGGAACCGCCTTGAACCTTAGTTCCATCACTAGCGTTGGCCGGGAATATCGAATCATCCTTAAAGGATTGTTCCATCTTACTTTGATAGGTTTGGTTCAACGCCGTATAAATCTTGTAACCCTTATTCATAATATCTTCTTCAGAAATACCGTACTTGTTAATTGCTTCGTCCACTACTGCATCGAAATAGTAGGGATACTTATAGCCATCTGCTTGCTCATACCGATCCTGTAAGTTCAACGGCTCCTGTTTAGCAGTTTTAACTTGACCGGCCGTTAACTTTTTATTTGTCTCCATTAGGCCCAAAATCAGGTTACGCCGGTCGATATTATTTTGCGGATGATCAATTGGATTATAAAAGCTTGGGCTGCGCAACATTGCCGCGATACTGGCAGCTTGCGCCGAATCAATATTTTGCGCCGTTTGGCCAAAATACTTTTCGGAAGCATCGTGGACACCCCAAACACCATTTCCAAAATAGGCATTGTTCAAGTACATCGTTAGGATATCTTTTTTTGTATAAACCTTGTTAATTTCAATTGCTAAAAAAAGTTCCTCTGCCTTTCGACTAAAGGTTTGTTTCTGCGTTAACAAGGCGTTTTTAGCAAGCTGTTGGGTTAAAGTGCTCCCGCCACCCATAATTGCACCGTGGTGAATCACATAACTAATCGCCGCACGAGCCATCCCTTTAATACTAAAACCAGGATTCGTCCAAAAAGAACGATCCTCCGTTGAAATAACAGCATTTTGAATTTGTGGCGAAATTTTATCGTAACTGACGTAAGTTCCTTTTTGGGAGTATAATGAACCCGCCTTTTGATTATTTTGATCATAAATTGTTGTTGTCGCCTGTAAATTGGCCTTCAGATTACCAACATCAGCCGTTTTTGCTAAATAGGTCAGGTAGGCACTGACGACAAAAAATAAGATTAAGAACATCAGCAATAACCAACGCCAAATCTGAAATCGGTGCCAGAAATGTTTTAACCAGTGCCAAAACGCGTGCCAGTAAGGACCCAATATCCTTCCTAGTTGGTGAATAATTGGCCCGATTGCTTGCTTAACAGCTCGAAAAGCACGCTTAATTGTATTCCAAAAATTAGTCATAGCATAACTCCATTATTGATCCATGTTTTAATTGCTCCATTATTGTAGCATACTTAATTGTTTACTTTTATCGGCAGAAAAAAAGTTAAAAAAGGATTAACAAATTAAATTTCCATTCTGACGACAATTCAGTACAATAATACTTATAAGGGAGTGATCATTTGCAAGCTTGGCACTATCATCTTAAGCGGCGACTAACTGCCACCGAATTACCACTGCGCGATTTATTACGCCGGGAATGGCTCATTCCAAAATCGGTTTACCACCAACTTCGGGTGAAACAACACGTTACCGTTAATGGCGTTTACCAAAGTGTCAATACATTAATTCATCCAGGTGATCTCATCGAGCTTACTTTTGAAACTAATGATTTCAGAACACCCTTACCAAACTACCATGCAGGTCAAGCCGCACAAACTGCCGTCTTGTACGAAACTAGTGATATTTTGGCCGTTAATAAGCCAATCGGACAAAAGACGCACCCTAACCAGCCTTGGGAAAATAATAGTCTGTTTAACGATGTTGCTAGTTACCTTGAACCACAACATTGCCTGCCCTACATTGTTCATCGTCTAGATATGGAAACTAGTGGCGTTTTGCTTGTTGCCAAGAATCCTGTTGTCCTCCCAATCCTAAATCGACTAATTAAGACTAAACGAATCAAGCGCCATTACATTGCTTGGATTCACGGTCAACTTAACCTACAACAAGGCACCATTGACGCACCAATTGGCCGTGACCCATTTGATAAGCGAAAACGCAAAGTTGCCGGAACAAACGCGGTTACCGCAATTACGCACTATAAGGTCCTTAAACAGGCCTCTGATCGAACGTTAGTTGGTATTGAGTTAGAAACTGGTCGCACACACCAAATTCGGGTTCATTTTGCTTCTATTGGTCATCCTTTGGTGGGCGATCCGCTCTATGATCCGCAAGGTAATCAATACGTGCGTTTATTTCTTCACGCTGATCGTTTGCACTTATTGACACCCTTTTCTTACGAACCAATTCTCATCAAAGCCCCTTTACCGGCCGTTTTTAACCAAAAAGTTCTTTTAAAAAAACTACCTAAATGACTAAATTAGTCCACTTTAGGTAGTTTTTAATTTATTTGTTGCATTTTATCACGAAAATAATCGTTAATTTCTTGCGCCGCGGTTTCTGAGGGACTAATAACAAGGATTGTATCATGTCCGGCAATCGTTCCGGCAACGTCGTCTAGCTTCATATCATCAATAATTGCTGCCAGTAAATTACCGTTACTTGGCGCAGTTCTGATGACATTAACAAATTCAATTCGAGTAATCGAAAGTGCCACCTGAGCCAAAGTATCAGCCAGCCGTTCTTCTTCACTCTTCTCACCATTGTGGTAAATCGTATAGCGGATAGTGCCGTTGGCGTCTCGTTCCTTAACAATTTGCATTTCGCGAATGTCACGCGAAATAGTCGCCTGCGTTGCCGGAATTCCCTCTTCTTTTAAAAGTGCCAACAATGATTCTTGGGTAGCAACACTGTGTTGTTTAATGATCTGTTCAATCCGTGCTTGTCGAACTGATTTTTTCATCATTATCACCTCATTACCTAGATGTTACTATTTAGTATAACAAATTAAAACCATTTTTTCTTATAAATATGAGGTTTTACTTATAAAAATCCGCCTAAATCTAGGAAATGTTTGACGATCGTAACTACTATTCCACAATTGAGGTTGGTTAACTAAGTACGCTAATAATCCTAACGCTCCATACGTTGTCCATTCAACTAAGACACAATCGCTCAGTTGAAACATAGCAAGCACAGGAGACCGTTTTTCCAAACACAAACTGGCGCGTATTCCGACATACACTTTCATTTAATGTATATTTTGCCCATTTTATAATAAAGTTGGATTGATTTTTACCATCTGTAATTTATAAAAATTAAAGGTATGGTCAAAAAAACACCTAAAATACTAACAATTTTTTGCTAGTTGTTTTAGGTGCTTTTAACTTACATTTCTTTGGGTGCATTGACCCCAAGTAACGATAGGCTTTGAACAAGTACTTGACTGACACTCGCAACCAGAGCTAAACGAGCTGGCTTTTCGGCATCATCAACTAACACTTTCGTATTGGCATAATATTTATTAAATGTCTTTGCTAAATGCAACGCGTATTTGGCAATGACGGATGGTTCGTATTCTTTACTGGCCCTAACAACCATCTGCGGAAAGTTGCCTAATGCCTTTAAAACTTCCCAGGCCGATGCATCTGTAATTGTATAATCGGCCGCCGCATCAAGTTCAGTTGCCCCAGCCTTACGTAAAATACTTTGTGCTCGTGCGTTGGTATATTGGACGTAAGGCCCAGTTTCACCTTCAAAACGAACGACTTCTTCAAGGTTGAAATCAAAATTATTCAAACGATCATTTTTCAAATCGTGGAAAATAACTGCTCCAATTCCAACATCTTTGGCAACGGCCTCTTTATTTGGTAAATCTGGATTCTTTTTATCAATTTCTTGCCGTGCTAAATCAACAGCGTCATTGAGCACTTTTTCTAATAAAATAACTCGTCCCTGACGTGTCGATAATTTTTTACCATCTTGCGTAATTAGACCAAACGGTACGTGGTGAATTTGGTCTGACCAAGCAAAGCCCATTTCTTTCAAAACAGCTTTTAACTGCTTAAAATGATCCCGTTGTTCATTACCAACAACGTAGACCGACTGAACAAAGTCATAAGTTCGTTTACGGTAAATGGCGGCCGCCAAATCACGCGTGATGTACAATGTCGCACCATCACTCTTTTTAATCAAGGCTGGATTTAAATCATAGGCTGATAAATCAACAATTTCAGCCCCTTGGCTTTCTTTCAACAAATTTTTGTCCTCTAGCAATTGAACGACTTCCGCCATTTTATCGTTGTAAAAAGCCTCGCCATTATAAGAATCAAAAGTAATTCCTAGCATGTCATAAATTTTCATGAATGATTTCAGAGAAACTTCACGGAACCACGACCACAGTTTTGTCGCCTCGTCGTCCCCGGCTTCTAGTTTGCGGAACCACTCTCTGGCCTCATCATCTAATTCAGGATTTTCCTGGTCTTCTTGGTGAAAACGAACGTAATATTTCAATAAATTGGTAATTGGGTCGGCCTTAACTGCCTCTTCACTACCCCATTTTTTATAACCAACGATTAATTTACCAAATTGTGTGCCCCAATCACCCAAATGATTAATTTTAATTGGATTATAACCGACCTTGCGTAAAATATTAGCAATGGCGTTCCCAATTACCGTTGAACGTAAATGGCCCATGGAAATTGGTTTAGCAATGTTAGGACTAGACATATCAATCGGAACGTTGCCCTTTTTGCCTAAATCGGCATCCCCATAGTGATCGGCGGTTGTTAAAATCTCGTGTAACAAATCATGACTGAATTGTGGTTTATCCAAAAAGAAATTAATGTAGGGACCGGCCGCCTGAATTTTCTCAAACTGACTAGCATCAATCTTCTCAACTAGTTCTTTAGCGATTAATTGTGGTGCCTTACGGTAAGTTTTGGCCAATGTGAAAACTGGAAAAGCGTAATCTCCCAAATTAGATGTCTTCGGGACTTCAATTAATTTTTGAATCGTAGCTTCATCTAATGTATCGCCTAGCACCGGCAGTAATGCTTTTACAACTGCTGCTTGATCATTCATAAAGTAGTTCCTCCTTAAAATTTTGCCTAAAAAAAGCCCTCAAAAATTGTAAGAGACGAGTTAAAACCCGCGGTACCACTCTTTTTGATAGGCTATCCACTTTCATATTCAGTTTAATTTTCAAAAGCACGACCTTACGTTAACCATCATCTAGCTCCCACCAAATCTAGACTCGCTGTTCATAATTTTGCGTAATTATTCTTTCTCAACAAATTAATAAAAAACGATCAAAGCAACCTAATCGTTTACTTATTCAAGCGGGTGACGAGAATCGAACTCGCGACGCAAGCTTGGGAAGCTTGAATTTTACCACTAAACTACACCCGCATTGCCACTACAATACTAACTATAAATAACAACTCTATTATTATAGCAAGCTTTTAATTGAATGGCAAATACACTCGTCGAAATGACTTAAATTTCTTAATCCAATCAATTTAAATTTTGGGCAAAGAACTGGCCAACTTTTTGCCGGTATTGTTTTGGATAATCACTCAGCGATTCAGCGTGGTGAGCACCGTTTGTGATCCATAATTTTTTCTTTCCTTTAGTGGCTGCATAATTTTTATAAACCATCCGCGTTGGGACAAAAGTATCGGCACTGCCATGAATAAAGAACGTTGGTAAGTGATTATGGTGTAAGGCCGTTAATGAACTGGCCTGCAAAAAATTATAGTGCGCGCGAATCATCGTGACGACACTGGCAGAATACAGTAACGGAAATTTAGGCAAATGGTACAAGCTCTTCAGTTCATAACTTAATTCGGCACTAACACTTTCGTAGCCACAGTCTTCAACAATTGCCTTAACTTGATGTGGTAAGTGCTGGCCACTTAACATCATCACCGTTGCACCGCCCATGCTAACACCAAACAATCCAATTTCACTAGTTTGACCATTATGGTGAATTACCTGCTTCGTCCACTTCAAATAATCCAATCGATCCGGCCAACCAAAACCAATGTAATTTCCCTGGCTGGCACCAGCACCACGATCATCGGGCGCCAAAACATTGTAGCCAAGCCGGTGGAATAAATGGATGTAGGCCGCCATATCTTCTTTGTTATCCATATAACCATGAGCCACAACAATCGTCTTTTCTGTTGTCTTAGCAGCCGGCACGTAATCGGCAACTAAACGTAAATCGTCCGTCGCTGACTGCTCGTGCCAACGTTGCTTAGGAACTTTAGCAAGCCAGCTCTTATTACGGGCAGTTATCAGTTTACTTTTGGCCGTTGGGTGAGACAAAACTTTCGGAGTAGGTTCAAAAGCAAAATGATAAAGGTACAAACTAGCGCCAGTAATTACTAATAAAATGACAACTAATACACCGATCAACCAGTAAACTAGCTTTTTTCTTAAACGCAAAATTTTCAGTCCTTTGTTAATGGCATTAATTAATTTCCTTATTATTTCACTTTTTTCTGAAAACTTCAAATCGTATTTTTGGCCATAAAAAATAACCAATAAGGCAATTTATTTGCCCGACTAGTTATTTCATACAGAACTAGCTAAACTTTAATTTAAGATTGCCACTCCCACCGTTAAATAGGTCGCAAACAAAAGCCAAATTAAGTAAGGCCAAATCAAATAGGTTAAACTGTTTTTAACCTTTTTGGTTTCAAAAAGAAGTTCTAACAGCACTACCAGCATAATTAAAATAACAATAAAACCAAGCCAATGTGCAGAAAAGTGGAAAAAGATAAAACACCAAAGGAAATTCAGTATTATTTGTGTAATAAAAAGAAGCCGCAGGTGACTCCCGTGGTCATGATCTAGCTCATAAAATGCATAATAACTGTACACACCTAAAAGTAGATATAGAAGTGGCCAAACAATCCCAAATACGATTCCAGGAGGTGCTAATGGTGGTTTACTTAACTGAGCATAAATACCTGCTATATTACCCGCTAATAAACTAGATAAACCACCAATAATTTCCATAATAACGATGGCCAGCACTAAATAAGGCCAATTAATTTGTTTTAAACGCATTAAGCATTTCCCCTTTCTTACTTTTAGATTAGCAAGAATCAAACCGAGAATATACTTATACACTTTTAAAACGTAACCGCACTTTTGATTCCAGATTGTAACACTTAGAAAAATTAAATTAGCGGACGCTGCAATTAATAAAATTGGAAAAGATTGTCATTAATACAGATATGCAAAAAAGTTTTACATTGATTCGATTTTCAAAAAATAAGGGTAAAAAATAAAGCAGCTATAAACGCTTTTTAACGACGTTTATAACTACTTTATTTATTTTTTAAAGCTTTATAATTATGCCGCTGGCAGGGATCGAACCTGTACTCACCGAAGTGAACAGCACCCTGAATGCTGCGCGTCTGCCAGTTCCGCCACAGCGGCAAATTAACTACTAAAATAGTTTAGCATTATTAAAAGGGTTAGGTCAAGCGCTTTTTGCCGCCACTTGGTATAATAACTATAAGTAGACACTAACTAAAGGTGGTTAAAAAATGCAAAAAATTACAGAGACAATCGTAAAACAGACAATTAGCAGGCGAAAAGCACAGAGTCATAAAGGAACTTATGGCCGGGTTATGACGATCGGTGGTAACCGCCAATTTGGTGGCGCAATTATTTTAAGTACTAGTGCCGCAGTTTATGCTGGAAGTGGCCTCGTCACCTGCGTCACCGATCCGATAAATTTTGCCAGCCTCCACGCCCGTTTACCAGAGGCAATGGTAATTAGTAATCAGGATGCCACTAGCATCAAACAATTATTACCAACAATGGATGTGGTCGTTATTGGACCAGGACTAGGTGAAAACTATCAGGCCTTAAAATTACTCGAATTAACTTTTTCCACCATTCAAAAACAACAAACCCTAATTATTGATGGATCAGCCATTTCATTAATCGCCAGCCACCACCTTAAATTACCGGATACACATTTAATTTTCACTCCCCACCAAATGGAATGGCAGCGCCTATCTGGTCTTCCGATTAAAGAACAAACACCGAGAAATAATCGTCAGGTCCAAGAGAAATTAGCCGGAACCGTCATCGTTAAGTCACATCGAACCGAGGTTTATCTAGCCACTAGTAAAAATAATTGGCGTAACACAGCCGGTACTGCCGCAATGGCCACAGGTGGCATGGGGGACACCTTAACCGGTATTATTGCGGGCTTCGTTGCCCAGTTTGCCGATTCTAATCAGGCCGTTTTAGCGGCGGTTTACACCCACAGCAAAATTGCTGATTATTTAGCAAAAAAGCAATACGTTGTTTTACCTTCACAAATTATTACTCACTTACCTGAATACATGGCCAAGATGGCTCAATCTGAAAATGATTAATTAAAAAAATAGCGGCAAAGCGTTAAATCTAAACGCCTTTACTGCTATTTTTTAATGCCGTAAGTTCCATTGTTGTCAATGGTCGGTACTGACCCACTGGCAAGCCTTCCGGTAAGGTCAGCGGCCCCATAGCTAATCGCCGCAATTTTAACACAGGCTTTTCAATACTTTGAAATAGCCGTTTAACTTCATGAAATTGACCTTCCAGCACCTGTACTTGAATGACCGACTGCTTTTTGGTTAAATCAAGTCCCATTATTTGCAACTTAGCAGGTTTAAATTTCGTCCCATGTTGGGTTATCACGCCTTCAGCAAATCGGGCAACATCAGCAGCAGTCACCAGGCCGTCAATTTGCGCCTGATAAAGTTTAGTTACTTGTTTTTTGGGACTTAACAATTGGTGTGCTAATTGGCCATCGTTGGTTAGCAATAGTAGCCCTGTTGTATCTTTATCAAGTCGACCAACTGGAAATAAATCAGCGCGAAAATCAGCCGTACTTAATAGTGCCATAACTGTTTTGGTTCGTGAATCTTTAGTCGCTGATAAAACACCGGCCGGCTTATTCAATAAATAATAGCTGAGCGGTGCATAATTAATGACTTCACCATCCAAAGCAATACTGTCCTGACCTGGTTCAACCTGCTGTTTAGCCAGTTTGACGCTTTGACCATTAACGGTTAACCTTCCTTGCTTAAGCCACTGATGAGCCTCTTTACGGCTGCCCATCGCAGTAACTGTTATAAAACGATCAATTCGCATTACTTAATCCTCAATCGTCGGCGCAAACCGGCAACTCTTTCGCCAAGAATTTCGTCGGCCAAACGTGAACGTAACATACAATAGCCGTAAACTACTGCGCCAAGCCCGGCGACAATTATGAGCACAAGCATACTTTGCAATCGACTTGCGGGATTTAAGAAGGTAAAGAGCCCTTTCTCGATTATCACACAAACTCCGTACATCAGTATGGCAGAAAATAAAATACCTGCCAAACGTCGAACGATCTCATTGAAATTTAAATCAAACCTTTGATGCAACGAGCGCATCATTAAAAAGCTAGTTACACCAAGACCAATAGCAGTTGCCATTAATGGCCCAAAAACCTTTAATAGCGCAATCATTGGGTACTGGACAATCAGCTTTACAATTAGTCCAATAACGAAATAAAGAATTGCCTTCTTATTTTGGTATAGCCCTTGCATCATCGCAGCTAAGACAGTGAATAGTCCTAAAATAATTGCTACGTAAGATGAGAATTCTAAAATTAAAGTGCCCGTAAAATTATAACTATAGAAAATGGTGTATAGTGGTTTGGCAACTGCCGCCATCCCAATTGCTGCAGGAATCATTATGAAGAAGAAAAGTTCAAGCATGCTATCAATTTGTTCCCGCAGCGATTTGCGATCACCCTTCGTAAATGCCTCTGATAAGAGTGGAATCGAGGTGACTGCCATTGATGAAGCCAACGAAACAGTAATCATAATTAATTTATTCGAACTAAACGCAAATAATTGGTAATAATTATAGAAATCAGCCTTTGTCCCACTCATGAACCGACCAATCCACTGAATGAACGTGTACTGATCAACCAATTGAAAAATAGTTATCCCGGCGTCCAAAATAATGAATGGAATTGCCTGCCGAACCATTTCCGTCAACATATCGCGCGTTGAAATATCTAAAACGGCCGCACTATTGCGGCTTAATTCATTCCAACCACTACGTTTACGTAAAAAGTACCACCCTAAAACTAGCAGACTTGCAATTGCGCCAATAAAGGCCGCAAAAGTTGATTGGGTAACCGCCGAAACATAATTTCCGTGAAGCACCCGCATAATCCAAAAGGTCATCGCCAACATATAAATAATTCGGGCCACTTGCTCGATAAACTGAGAAATTGCCGACGGCGCCATATCCTGATACCCTTGAAAGAAACCTCTAACGAGACTCATAACCGGAATGATAAGCAACGGCCACGCCAATGAACGAATAACGGGAATCGCATCTGGATTTCCCGTAGAAAGCCAAGGTGCCACAAAATACAACAGTGCCGCCGAAACAATCCCCATGATAACCATTAAGTAGATCCCACTACGAAACAGCTTTCGCCCGGTTGAATATTCGTTCATGGCATTATAGTGTGCCACTTGCTTTGCTACCGCCCCTGGAATACCAGCTGTTGAAATAACTAAAAATAAACTGTAGATATTATAGCCAATCGCAAAAAGTGCGTTGGCCTGGCCACTTTCAGCACCAAACATGGCCACCCAAGGAATAATGTAAAGTGCGCCCAGAATTCGTGAGGTAATACTGCCAGCAGTCATCCAAGCTGATCCCCGTAACATTTTTTCTTGTGCGGTTGGCTCACTTTTAATGTTTTGTTCTGGTTCAATCTTTTTATTCACGGACGGTTCATTTTGCAACCGTGACTTAGACATGGCATTCGTTCCTTCCTGAAAACATTCTTTTACATTCTAATTGAAATGGCACAACCTTTCAATTAGAATTAAGAAATTTAATTTTTAGTTAAAATAAAACGGAGCACTGGTAGTTTAATTAACAACCACCAATTGCTCCGTTTTATAGTAAATTGTTTAATTAGCAACAATGTTGACTAATTTTTGAGGAACTACGATTACCTTGCGAACAGTCTTACCTTCAATGGCTTTTTGAACCTTATCTTCAGCCAAAGCAAGCTTCTGCAGATCGTCCTTGCTGGTGTCCTTGCTAATCATTACTTTTGCCTTCAACTTACCGTTAACCTGAACAACAATTTCAATTGTGTCTTCAACCAATTGATCCTTGTCGTAAGTTGGCCAGGCCGCATAGGTAATGGATTCATCATGGCCCAATTTCTGCCAAAGTTCTTCCATCATATGTGGCGCAACTGGGTAAAGCATTTTGATAAAGCCTTCAATGTATTCTACGGGTAAAATATCAACCTTGTAGGCCTCATTGATGAAAACCATTAATTGCGAAATTGCGGTGTTGAAATGAAGGTGTTCATAATCTTCCGTTACCTTTTTAACCGTCTGATTATAAATTTTTGTCAATCCATCATCATGGACAGTGGTAACCCGATCACGTAATTCATCTTCATCGTCAATCAATAACCGCCAAACACGATCTAAGAATTTTTTAGCACCATTAAGCCCATCATCACTCCACGCAATTGAGGCGTCCAACGGTCCCATAAACATTTCGTATAACCGTAATGTATCAGCACCATATTCAGCAACAATATCATCTGGATTAATCACGTTACCTTTAGACTTAGACATTTTTTCGTGATTATCGCCCAAAATCATTCCTTGATTATATAATTTTTGGAATGGTTCTGGTGTTGGTACAACGCCAATATCATACAAGAATTTATGCCAGAAACGGGCGTAAAGTAAATGTAAGACGGCGTGCTCGGCACCACCAACGTACAAATCAACTGGTAGCCATTTCTTTAATTTATCATAATCGGCTATTTTTTCCTTGTTATGCGGATCAATGTAACGTAAGAAATACCATGAACTACCGGCCCATTGTGGCATCGTATTTGTTTCGCGCTTACCTTTCCGACCATTCTCATCAACAACGTTCACCCACTCAGATACATTGGCCAATGGGCTTTCAGTACTACCAGATGGTTTAACGTCATCGGTTTTTGGCAAAATCAATGGTAATTGATCTTCGGGAACTAAGGTTGTTTCCCCATCTTCCCAATGAATAATAGGAATTGGTTCACCCCAGTAGCGTTGCCGAGAGAAGATCCAGTCACGTAACCGATAGTTAACTTTTCGCTTACCGACACCTTTTTCTTCTAGCCAATCTAACGCACGACTGATTGCCTCTTTTTTATTTAGGCCATTTAAGAATCCAGAATTAATGTGTTCTCCATCATCCGTGTAAGCGGCCTTTGTAACATCACCACCCGCAATAACAGGCTTAATTGGTAAAGCAAACTTTTTGGCAAACTCAAAATCACGATCATCATGCGCCGGAACGGCCATAATTGCGCCGGTCCCATAAGATGCCAAGACATAATCTGCAATCCAGATTGGTACTTGTTCACCATTTATTGGGTTAATCGCGTAACTACCTGTGAACGCGCCAGTTTTCTCTTTAGCCAAATCAGTTCGTTCGAGATCACTCTTAGTTGAGATCTGTTTCTTATACGCCTCCACTGCTGCCTTTTGTTCAGCAGTTGTTAAGGCGGCAACTAGTTCATGTTCTGGTGCTAGTACCATATAAGTTGCACCAAACAGTGTATCTGGACGGGTTGTGAAGACCTCGATCGATTTATCTTCCTGACCAGCAACTTTAAAATTAACACTGGCCCCTTCGGAACGGCCAATCCAATTCCGTTGCATTTCTTTAATGCTTTCTGGCCAATCAAGTAAATCCAGGTCCTTTAATAAACGGTCTGCATAGGCCGTGATTCTTAACATCCACTGCCGCATTGGTACCCGATAAACGGGGAAGCCCCCACGTTCAGTCTTGCCATCAACAACTTCTTCGTTAGAAACAACGGTGCCACCCAATAAATCAGGCGCCCAGTTTACTAACACTTCAGATTCATAGGCCAGTCCTTTTTTGTACATTTGTTCAAAAATCCACTGGGTCCATTTATAGTAGTTTGGATCGGTGGTATTTACTTCCCGACCCCAATCATAGGAAAAGCCCAACGAATTAATTTGTTTACGGAAAGTTTCAATGTTTTTTTTAGTAAAACTAGCTGGACTATGCCCGGTATTCAAAGCGTACTGTTCAGCCGGTAAACCAAAAGCATCCCAACCCATTGGGTGTAAAACGTTGTATCCTTGCATCCGTTTCATCCGCGCAATAATATCCGTTGCTGTATAGCCCTCTGGATGGCCAACGTGTAGTCCCTTACCAGAAGGATAAGGAAACATATCTAATGCATAGAAGTTCTCTTTTTTAGGATCCTCTGTCGTTTTAAATGTATTATTATGTAGCCAATAATGATTCCATTTACGTTCAACAACCTTATGATTGTAACTCATAAATTAACTTCCTTTCTAACGTCAATAAAAAATTGCTGTGCTAAAGAAAAACGCCCCACAGGAAATATATCCTGTAGGACGATATGACCGCGATGCCACCTACATTTCGTATTAAATACGACACTTGACGTCTTAACGCGACCGCACGTTTTAATCTACTTAAATTCGACTAAACACTCTAAGGTGAGTTCAAAAAATCACTTTACGAATTCACATCAACCATTCGTTTTCTGTTAAAAGTAACTTTACTACTAATCCTTTTCACAGTTTCTTATTATTTATTTCATCATACCAAAAAGAATTTTTGTTTTCAAGCCGGACTTTCCTAAACATGCTAAACTAAAATAAGTTAATTTAGCCTAATAACTGAAAAGGATTGATTTAATTTGCAATTAACAAACCAACAACGAAAACAGCTTGCAGTCACTGCAGGGATTAGCTACTTCATTTTTTTCCTAATATTGCTTAGCCTAGAAATAAACGCTAACTGGTTACAACAATTTGACCAAACTACTAACGCCTTTATCACCCAATTTCGACAACCAAGTCTCAATCACTTGGTTATCATCATTACTGAATTTGGTAATCCAGCAAGCACCACACTTATTGCACTTATTTTAATTCTTCTATTAGCAGCAACACAACAAAATAAACTGGCCTTCCTAGTTTTCATAAATGTTGGTTTTATCGCTGGACTAATTAACCATATTATTAAGGAGCTTGTTCAAAGACCGCGGCCAACTGCCGTCAGTCATTTAGTTAGTGCTGGTGGTTTCAGTTTTCCAAGTGGCCACGCAACTACAAGTGTATTGTTATACGGCACTTTTTTTATACTCAGCTATTGTTTAATCAAAAATGCTACCCAACGCAGGCACTTAACCTATCTTTGGGTAGCATTACCATTACTAATCGGTCTCAGCCGAATTTACGTCGGTGTTCATAATACGAGTGATGTTATTGCCGGCTGGTCTTTTGGCCTCGCAAACCTTTGTTTAACCTGGCTATTATTTAGCTATTTGGACCACGTTAAATAAACTATCGTTCCACCACTTTTTTGCGTTTTCCAAATAAATTCACGATAATCGCCAGAATCATTAAAATAACGGAAGTCATGTAGATGACGTGTAGACCACTATATAGTATTTCCCGTAAAGTTGGCAACAATTTTGCCGGTAAACTAGTAGCTGTTTGTGGATTAACTAAACGATTCATCATATCACTAGTAATCCCACTGTGTTTGTATTTTGCAACTCCAGAGGCCAGATGGAGGTTCAAAATAATTCCGTAAACCGAAACCATCAAGGTTTGGCCTAGCGTCCGACATAGGGTATTAAATGATGTTGCCACACCAATTTGATCTTTAGAAACCGAGTTTTGTGAAACGACAGTCGTTGTTGTGATAGTGACACCAAAACCAAGTCCCAAAAAGGCCGCAACGATTAAGAAAGTCGAAAACGATGTTGTTTCTGGTAAAACGGCCAAAACAAAGCTACCACAGGCCAATAAGGCCAGACTCCAAAAAAGAATAAAACGCGGGGTGTATTTAGCAAGCAACCCCCCAGTGATAAATGATGCAACAACCCACATCAGTGAACTTGGAGTCACAACAAAACCACCCATGGAGGCCGGCAACCCTAAAATTCCCTGCATCCACATTGGCATATAGACTTCAAACCCCATTAAAAAGCCACTAACCAATGCGGCCACTATATTTTGAACGTTAAAGGTTTGATTTTTAAATAACGCCAATGAAATAATCGGATCCGTAGCAGTTTTTTCGGTTTTGATAAAAAGTAAAAAACAGATAATAGCAATAACAAACATTAAGACTAAAACTAATGAAAACCCGTGTTCTAAAACTTGGAAACCGTACATAACACAGAGTAAGGTTAACATTAGAAATAAACTTCCCCGGTAGTCAATCGGTGCCTTAATTACTTCTCGCTTAGGTTCATTCAGGTAATGTGAGATCATCCAAATCGTAATTAGGCCAATCGGTACGTTAATAAAGAAAATCCAGTGCCAGCTTAATTGTTCAACAATGAAACCTCCAAGTAAAGGGGCAACGACTGAGGCAATGCCCCAAGCCGAACTATTAAAGCCCAAAATCTTGGCTCGCTTCTCTATTGGGTAGATATCAGCAATTATTGTAAATGATAATGGCAAGATTGCTCCGGCGCCCATTCCCTGTAGTGCCCGAAAAATAATTAAAGTCATCATATTTTGCGCAAAACCACATAGAGCCGAACCAATAATAAATAAAAGAAGTCCAACAATAAATACTGACTTTCGACCAACTCGATCGGCCAGTTTTCCATAAATCGGTGTTAGCATTGCGTTAGTTAATAAATAAATTGAAAAAATCCAATTCATTAAATTCATTCCGTGTAAGTCACCAACAATTGTTGGCATTGCCGTTGAAACTATTGTACCTTCAATGGCTGACATAAAAGTTGCAATAAAAATAGCAACTGTTACTAAAGTGACGTTTGTTTCTTTCTTCATTTTGCCCTCCTTCATTCACTAAATCATATAAAAAGACCCCTATCAGGAAATTGAAAAATCCCTGGTAAGGGTCGCCTCTTGTAATCGTTAATCTAATGCATTATGTAATGCATCAACCTTGTCTAAGTGTTCCCAAGGTAGATCAACATCTGTACGCCCAAAATGACCGTAAGCAGCCGTCTGCTTATAAATCGGTCGTTGTAAATCTAACATCTTAATAATACCAGCTGGCCGAAGATCAAAAATCGTTCGAACAACCTTAACTAACTCACTTTCAGGAACTGTATTGGTCCCTTGAGTATCAATTGCAACGGATACTGGCTGAGCAACACCAATTGCATAAGCAAGTTGAACTTCACAACGTTTGGCATAGCCAGCAGCAACAATGTTCTTTGCAATATAACGTGCCGCGTAACTGGCCGAGCGATCAACCTTAGTGGCATCCTTACCGGAAAAAGCACCGCCACCATGTTTAGCATAACCACCATAAGTATCAACAATAATCTTACGTCCAGTTAAGCCAGCATCTCCTTGTGGTCCACCAATGACAAAACGACCAGTTGGATTAACAAAATATTTGGTTTTTTCATCAAGCAAACTAGCTGGAATTACTGTTTTAATTACTTGGTCAATCATGTCCTTACGAATTTGTGCTAATGATACATCGGGATCATGTTGGGTACTGATCACTACTGTATCAACTCGTGCTGGTTGTCCATTATCATCGTATTCAACGGTAACTTGAGCCTTGGCGTCAGGACGCAAATATTTAATTGTGCCATCTTTGCGTAATTTTGCAACTTGGCGCATCAATCGGTGTGCCAAAGAAATTGGTAATGGCATTAATTCCGGGGTTTCATCAATTGCAAAACCAAACATCATGCCCTGATCACCGGCACCAATTTTATCTAATGGGTCCTCGTCTGAATTACGTGCTTCCAAGGAATCATCGACCCCCTGGGCAATATCAGGTGATTGTTCATCCAAAGCCACTAAAACAGCGCAGTTATCACCATCAAAACCATACTTACCATGTGTATAACCAATACCTTTAATTGTTTCACGCACCGTTTTTTGGATATCAACGTACGCACTTGTTGAAATTTCACCGACCACAAGGACTAACCCTGTCGTAACGGTAGTCTCGCAGGCAACCCGTGCTTTTGGATCCTGTGCTAACATGGCATCCAAAATAGCATCACTAATCTGATCAGCTATTTTATCTGGATGCCCTTCAGATACTGATTCTGAAGTAAATAAGTGTCTTTCACGCACTTTATATTCCCCCTATACATTTAATCCAATTAATTGGATAGTTAACTCGGTTACAAGGCATATCCACATAAATCGTGAATCCTCTCGGGAATCTGCTTATAAACCAAGAACTAGTCTATCATAATAATTGGCCATTTAAAAGTTGAATTCCCACTAAATGATAATAAAAAAAAGACAACATTAAAATGTTGTCTTACATTACGGTCCCAACGGGACTCGGACCCGTGATCTCCTGCGTGACAGGCAGGCGTCATAACCAACTAGACCATGGAACCAATTGCGGGAGCAGGGTTTGAACCTGCGACCTTCGGGTTATGAGCCCGACGAGCTACCAGACTGCTCCATCCCGCGATAATATAAAGGAGGATGAGAGATTCGAACTCTCGCGTGCTATTACACACCTGACGGTTTTCAAGACCGTTCCCTTCAGCCACTTGGGTAATCCTCCAAGACTAAAAATTAACTATATGATGTACCATGACCCGTACGGGATTTGAACCCATGTTACCGCCGTGAAAGGGCGGTGTCTTAACCACTTGACCAACGGGCCATCAAAAAACGGAGAAGGAGAGATTCGAACTCTCGCGCGGTATAACCCGCCTACACCCTTAGCAGGGGCGCCTCTTCAGCCACTTGAGTACTTCCCCAAAATGGGCCTAAATGGACTTGAACCATCGACCTCACGCTTATCAGGCGTGCGCTCTAACCAGCTGAGCTATAGGCCCATATAATGAATAGTTAATTATCAGACAAAGCGGGTGACGAGAATCGGACTCGCGACAACAGCTTGGAAGGCTGTGGTTTTACCACTAAACTACACCCGCATAATTATTAACTATAAGATGGCGCGGGACAGAATCGAACTGCCGACACATGGAGCTTCAATCCATTGCTCTACCGACTGAGCTACCGAGCCATTACGGTCCCAACGGGACTCGAACCCGTGATCTCCTGCGTGACAGGCAGGCGTCATAACCAACTAGACCATGGAACCAATTGCGGGAGCAGGGTTTGAACCTGCGACCTTCGGGTTATGAGCCCGACGAGCTACCAGACTGCTCCATCCCGCGATAATATAAAATGGTTTTACAACATCCACCATAGATGGACCTTGTAGGACTCGAACCTACGACCGGACGGTTATGAGCCGTCTGCTCTAACCAACTGAGCTAAAGGTCCAAGCACTAAAACCTATCGCGGCAAAGGGAATCGAACCCCCGACCTCCCGGGTATGAACCGGACGCTCTAACCTGCTGAGCTACACCGCGATAAACTATCAATCGGGAAAACAGGATTCGAACCTGCGACCCCTTGGTCCCAAACCAAGTGCTCTACCAAGCTGAGCTATTTCCCGAAAAATGCACCCAGTAGGAGTCGAACCTACAACCTTCTGATTCGTAGTCAGACACTCTATCCAATTGCGCTATGGGTGCAAATATTTATTTAATGCCGAGGACCGGAATCGAACCGGTACGGTGATTACTCACCGCAGGATTTTAAGTCCTGTGCGTCTGCCAGTTCCGCCACCCCGGCAAGGTTGAAAAACTCGGAACTAAGCGGAAGACGGGATTCGAACCCGCGACCCCCACCATGGCAAGGTGATGTTCTACCACTGAACTACTTCCGCATAACAATAAAAAATGCCGACTAGACGATTCGAACGCCCGACCCTCTGATTACAAATCAGATGCTCTACCAACTGAGCTAAGTCGGCATACTACTTACTTCATACAACTGCGGGTGAAGGGACTCGAACCCCCACGCCTCGCGGCGCTAGATCCTAAATCTAGTGCGTCTGCCAATTCCGCCACACCCGCAAAAACTGGCAATGAGCCGTAACAGGTTCGAACTGTTGACCCTCTGATTAAAAGTCAGATGCTCTACCGACTGAGCTAACGGCTCAAATGGAGATTACAGGGTTCGAACCTGTGACCCCCTGCTTGTAAGGCAGGTGCTCTCCCAGCTGAGCTAAACCTCCA
>NZ_RHNQ01000079.1 GCF_003946275.1 Loigolactobacillus backii | reverse complement strand
ATGTAAAAGACAAACCGATTTCTCAATTTCGAGAAGCCGGTTTGCCTTTTTTAAACGGTCGATTATTTACTGCTTACAAAAATAGTAAAAGGCTAGGACAAAAGTCCTGGCCTTTTACTATTTCTGATCATTGCTCTAGAACGTGAACCAAAACTGACTTTTGGCCCACTTCTTATTTTTGTACGAAAGGTGGGGTGTCCAGGCTAGCTTGGGGGTTAGCCTGAATTAATTCTTGGTTAGCCGTTAAGATAATGATTGAAGTATCAATATCGTGGATGATACTGTCGAATTCGGTCATAATTTGCCGGACCACCGTTACTGGCAATTGATCTAATAAAGTATCAATGATGATTACTTTTTTACCAGCAAGAAGTTGGCGGTAAAATTGAACGTAAAAATGTTGTAGTGGCGTTAAATCCTTGCCTAATGTTTCAAAAAAATCGCGATTGCTAATGAGATTAGTTTCAAAACGTTCCCAAAGCTTGGTGTGTTTAACTTGAGCATTATCAAAACTAATTAAAATATTTTCTTTCGCGGATAGATAAGGCAGAATTGAATTTTTTTCTTGAGTAATTAGGCCAATTCTTTTTAGTAGATGATTTTTAGCGAATAGACGGACGTAGCAACGGTAAACTTTTTTAGCCGCTGTTGGTGAAGGCGTATAAATTAAAAATAATTTATTTTCCGGAAAAGTTTGTTGCCATTCCTCAATAAAATTATTTTTTTGCTTTGTTGGTCGGAAATCAAACAAGTAAACACCTCTATTCAAAAATAGTACGACTAATGTGCCAATTGTAGAGTAAGGCCGGTAAGTAACTTGCGGTAAAAACGATTGAACCACCGCGCCATAGGATACTAGCAAAGTATTGACTATAGTCAGTTAAGAAATCTGATGACAGATCTGCTCCCCCAAACAATAATAAGTGACCATTAAAGGGGGTTACTTGATTCGAAAAAATTCGATTCAGGTTGTCCCAACCGGCGGCCGTGGGAGAATCTTTTAAATTGGTTAATGCAGTTGATAGTGAATCGATGAATAGCCGCTGGTTTAGTCGCTCTAAAAGTGCCATAAATGGCGTTTGGAGGCAAAGTAGCAATGTTACCACGACAAAGTAGATGAGTAGAAATAAAGCAACATTTTCAAGGGCAAATTGCCAACTGATGGTTGTGAAGTTCTTGCCAGCCAACCGATAGGCAATCAATTCAGAGCGTCGATGAATCAGGCTAACTGTACTAGCAACCAGAATGATTAAGGCCAGGGCCCAGAGTAAAATAACAAAAATAGTTTGTTCATTTTTCATTAACGTTTCATGAACTAAAATAATCTGCCGTAACGCCGGAAACTTAGAAATATTGGCGGCGTGCTGATCAATCATTCCGAGGCGAACCTGAAAAAGATTTAGAGCACTACGCTGAAAGTCCTTGATTATTAAACAACTTAAACCTAATACTAAAAAAAGTGCCGTGACAATCCCTAAAGTACCAGCATATTTGCGGTGGTACAGTAAACTAGCAAATACTCGTTGTACAATTCTCATCTTTTCACCTCATCACAAAAGTAAGTATAAAGGTATAGTTTGAAAAAAGTATGAATATCTGTTACAAATACTAGAAATTTAAAGGAAAAAATTAAGTTTTATTAGAAATTTGTGCTAAAAAAAGAGTTAAAGCAAATTTTATTTTGCCTTAACCCTTTTTTACGCGCCGATCCAGCTAGTTTCCTGAACCAGAGAAGAAATCCTGGTAAGAGGAGCCACTTGTGGAATCAGATTGACTATCGTTATCGGCGGACACATCATGGTGATCAAGTTCAGGGGCGTCCGTCTTATAGAGATCAGAGGTACTTTGATCATTATTTTTGGAAAAGAGACTTGTTGATTTATTCCCCAGTTGATCACGGATCTTTTTAGCTTTTGCGAAATCGTTGTGGTAATTATAATCTTCCGGATTAACCGGTGTGAATCCTGCTGGTGTGTAGAAGCGTAGCAAGTTTTTATTGTTGACGGTATCAGAAAGTTGAAGTTCTTTTTGAACCTTAGTCTGATCCTTGGCGATTTGCTGTTTTAAGGCGGTGCTTGGGTGGGTGACTAGGGAACCATCACTATTCTTATAAATACTATCATCAACAACTGTATAATCTGGTGTCACAAAGTTAGAATTACGGAAAGGAACGACTTGATCATGTTTGGCCGAGAAAAGATCGGTTCCAAATTGAACGTAGCCACGGTTATTAATGCCTAATAAATGTTCTAAGGTTGGTAACACGTCAATTTCACCACCATATTGCGGTTGAATTCCGCCATTGTGTTGGCCAGGAATGTGAATCATGAATGGCACACGTTGTAGCTGAGCGTTATCGTAATCGTTCCAAGTATCGGCCGATTTGCCCAGCAGTGGTGCAAGGCTAAGGTTATCCGAATTAGAAATTCCGTAGTGATCGCCGTATAAAATAATAATCGATTTATCATATAATCCGGAGGCCTTAAGGTAGTTAAAGAATTCGTGAACGGATTGGTCCAAATAGTGGGCGGTAGCAAAATAATTATCAACTGCCTTATCACCCGTGTTTGGAATTGGAAAATTGCCGTCTTCCTTGTCTAATGGGAAAGGAAAATGATTAGTTACGGTAAGAAATTTAGCGTAAAACGGTTGTTGCAATTGCTCAAGGTACTTGATTGAGCCTTGAAAAAGTAGTTTATCCTTGAGGCCGTACTGTTCTGAACGATCACCAGTTGTATCAAAGTAGCTGGCATCGTAGAAATTATCGTAGCCAAAGTTCTTATAAACGTTGTTTCGATTCCAAAAAGAACCAACGTTACCGTGGAAAACGGCGGAAGTGTAGCCGGCCTGTTGCTTTAAAATTGCTGGTGCCGCCTGGAAGGTGTTATCTGAGCCTAAAGCCGTGAAAACGGAGCCTTGCGGAAGTCCGTAGACACCAGTTTCAAGCATATTCTCCGCGTCACTAGTTTTTCCTTGACCGACTTGATGGAAAAAGTTACTAAACGAGTAGGTTTGATTATCGTGATACAGGCTGTTTAAAAATGGTGTGACGGTTTCACCATTAACCTTGTCATCAATTAAAAATTGTTGAAAACTTTCTAAATGAATAACGATAACGTTTTTACCTTTAGCGATACCGTACATTTTTGGGTTAGGTGCGGCGTAATGCTGATTGATAAAGTTTAGAACGCTATCCAGGTCCGCGCTATCTGCAGAAGCACGAACTTGATTGTTTTGTGCCGTTTTAACGGCGTCATAAACGGTAAACGCATCTAAGCCTAAGTATTTGACAATGTAATTTCGATCAAAAGTACGAGAGAGTAACTGCGGGCGATCGGCCTCACCTAACGTTAAGTTGATCGAGAATAACAAAACCGCCACTGATGTGATCGCTAACGGCAGTCGCCGGGAAACTGGTCGCTTATCTGGTTTAATAAGCCGGGCTAGCAATAAAACTGCGAGAATGATAATGTCGATCCAATAAATAAAGTCATGGGGACTGGCCAGGGCCAACGAACTACCACTTAAACCCTCGGAAACTTTTGAATAGCCAAGCATGGTATTGATGGTCATAAAATCTGTGAACTGGCGGTAATAAATAATGTTGAAGTAAAGTAGCGCCGTATTGGCAGTATCAATCAGTAGTAGCGTGACGTAACTAAGCCACGGACGCTTAATATAGAGGGCTAAACCAAATAGCAGCAATGTTGTTGCTATTGGATTTAGCCATAAAATAAGGTGTTGAAAAATGCCACTAATTCCAAGAGAAAAATCTAAATAGTAAGCAATAATTGTTTTTAACCAAAAAAGTCCAACGACTAAGACAAAAAAGCCACTACGTCGTTTCCAAAATTGAGATTTTAAGATTGATTTCAAGCTGAAAGCAGCTCCTCCGCTAAGATTCTTTCGCTATTCTACCTGTTATAGAAAACAAAAGTCAAACTTGTGTAAGTATCCCACAAATTAGTAAAGTTTTTACAAAGCTCATGCAAATTACTTATCTAAAAAAGAAGTTCTGGTAGACTAAATGAGAAAGTTACTATTGGGCAGGTGATAGGATGATTTTTTTGGGGCCGTTATACCAGCTAGTGGTTGAACAATACGCAGCACACATCAATCACTTTCCGTTAATTCGTTTAATTTTTTACAGCGTTGATAAAACAATGTTATATTTTCTATTCTTTTTAGTCATCCGTTGGTTATTTATAATCCGCCGCCATTTGCAACTTCGGCGGTGGTCTTTTTGGCGGCATGAATTGCTTCTTTACCTGTTTGTTTTCTATTTAATGTTATTATACGCATTAACTGTCTTTCGTGGCATTTATTTTCCTAAACAGTTAGTCACTCACTTGGCTTTACCCCGTGGGGAGATCAACTTACGCCCCTTTGTGGAAACAATGAAACTCACCCAAGGACAATCAATAGTTGACTTCATCTACAATTTATACGGCAACATTCTATGGTTTGTTCCTTTTGGATTTGGACTTGGGGTTATAACCCGAAGAAAAAATTGGTTACTGAGTTTAATACCAGTCATTTTATTCAGCGCCATCGTTTCACTTTCAATTGAAACTTGTCAGTATTTTCTATCTACGGGAATTGCTGATATTGATGATCTGATCTTTAATACCATTGGTGGCTTACTAGGATTTTGTGGTTATGGTGTTTGGCGCTTAGTGAAGCGTATTTGGCGTAAGCATAAATAAGGTGTGCCGCTTTTAAAACGTTAATTTGGTAAGCAATAAATAGGTGTAGACCAAATATTTTTGCGGCGTTTGCTACGTTTTGTGCATAAAATCACACTTTCAATGAAAACGTGTGTGACTAGTCTATTTTTGAAATTAAGTACCGAGGCAGCCTTTCAAAGGCAATCTATACCATTTTTCAGACCGATTTAATTAGGAAAAAAGAGTTGCAAGTCGACTTTGTAAACGTTAAAATAACATTTCGTAAATAAAGAGAGAATAGAGGAAAAGTAGTGAATATTTTAATTGCATTAATTCCTGCAGTTGCCTGGGGGAGTATTGGGCTTGTTAGCGGCAAGCTTGGTGGTAATGCCTACCAGCAAACGTTAGGAATGACGATCGGCGCGCTTATCTTTTCTTTGGGTGCGTATTTAGTTTATCAACCCGTTTTAGATGTGAAAGTTTTCGTCGTCGGAATTGCTTCCGGGCTATTATGGAGTGTCGGTCAAGGTCAGCAATTTCAATCGATGCAGGTAATGGGTGTGTCACGCACAGTACCAATGTCAACCGGGATGCAACTGGTTGGGAATACACTTGCTGGTGCTTTGTTATTTCATGAATGGCAGACCACTCGTGAAGTAACGCTGGGTTCAATTGCACTAGTTATTTTGATTATTGGTGCAACCTTAACTTCTCGTAAGGATCCTAGCAGTACAACGAACGATACGCGAGATTCCGAAGTTGGTAGAGGGATGCGAATCCTGTTAGTCTCAACAATTGGCTATATGGGTTATACAGTTATTGTTGATTGGGGCCAGGTTAATGCCATCGCGGTTATTTTACCGCAGGCAATCGGAATGCTACTTGGTGCCTGCATCATGTCATACGGCAAAAAGGCACTGGGTAAGGCAACGGCCAAAAATATTTTAACCGGGCTACTTTGGGGCGCCGGAAATATTTTCATGTTCCTTTCGATTCCTAAAGTGGGCTTAGCTGTTAGTTACTCGCTATCTCAGTGTGGGATCATCATCTCAACCTTAGGCAGTATCTTCTTACTTGGCGAAAAGAAGACCAAGAAGGAAATGGTTTACGTTACGCTAGGTTGTTTATTCGTCATTGCGGGTGGCGTCTTACTAGGGTATATGAAAGCATAATTAATTTTAAAAATACGGAATAGGTAATTAGTTGATGAATCTAATTCTTATTCCGTATTTTTGTTTGAGCAATTTTTATAATTAAATAATTTTCGGATGAAGATTGTTTTGACTTATTCATTCTAAATGGCGGACTTGATCTTGCAATTTTGGCCTAAAGCGGCTAAAGTTATTGATGGTAGTTTACTATATTAAGGGGGCTATTTTTGATGGCACATATTTCTTTTGATGATTCTGCTTTAAAGACGTTTGTTCATGATAATGAACTTGGTCAGATTCAACCAATGATTACAGCGGCACATAACGAGGTAGTTAATGGCACCGGTGTTGAGTCACAGATGCTTGATTGGTTGCATTTACCACATGATTACGATAAGGATGAGTTTGCTCGGATTAAGGCTGCGGCTAAAAAAATTCAGAGTAATTCTGAAGTTTTCGTTGCAATTGGTATCGGTGGTTCATACTTAGGTGCTCGCGCTTCAATCGACTTTTTGAGCAGCACTTTTTACAACATGGCACCAGATCGTAAGGTACCACAAGTTTTCTTTGCTGGGAACTCAATTAGTTCAACTTATCTACAAGATCTTCTTGATTTAATCGGTGATCGTGACTTCTCGATTAACGTTATTTCTAAATCAGGTACAACAACTGAACCTTCAATTGCATTCCGAATCTTCAAAGAAAAGTTGGTTGCTAAGTATGGTGCAGAGGGCGCTAAAGAACGTATTTACGCCACAACTGACAAGGCTAACGGCGCTTTGAAGAATGAGGCTGATGCTGAAGGCTACGAAAGCTTCGTTATTCCTGACGGTACCGGTGGTCGTTATACAGTCCTAACTGCTGTTGGTTTATTACCAATTGCTGTTGCTGGTGGCGACATTGACGGTATGATGGAAGGTGCTGCGGCTGCTGAAGATGCTTACGCAGATCCTGATGTGACCAAGAATGACGCTTATAAGTATGCTGCTTTACGTAATATTTTGTACCGTAAAGGTTATACAACTGAATTACTTGAGAATTACGAACCAACTTTGCAGTACTTCTCCGAATGGTGGAAACAATTAATGGGTGAATCTGAAGGTAAGGATCAAAAAGGTATTTACCCATCTTCAGCTAACTTTACAACTGATTTACATTCATTAGGTCAGTACATCCAAGAAGGCCGTCGTAATTTGATGGAAACAGTTGTCAAGATTGACAAACCAACTCATGACTTAAAAGTACCTGAAGAAGAAGGTAACTTAGATGGTCTTGAATATTTACAGGGCAAATCAATCGACTTCGTTAACACTAAGGCTTATCAGGGTGTTGTTTTAGCACATACTGATGGCGGCGTTCCGGTTATGAGTGTTCATATTCCAGATCAAACTGCTTATACTTTGGGCTATTTAATCTACTTCTTTGAACGTGCCGTTGCTGTATCTGGTTACTTGAATGGGATTAATCCATTTAACCAACCAGGTGTTGAAGCTTACAAGAAGAACATGTTTGCGCTTTTAGGCAAACCTGGTTTTGAAAAACTAAGTAAAGAATTAAACGAGCGCCTATAAAAATAATTTTTTAGACGTTTTCTAATCAAATAAAAAGCCCCTAAGGCTATGAAATGTAAACCGTGATTACGGCCTACGTTTCATGATCCTAGGGGTTTTTTATTTTTTATGGGTCTACACTTTCTGGTATTGGTGAATAACTAATACCGGTTTTTTGTCTGTTTTGAAAATCAGAAAAATAAAAAAG
>NZ_RHNQ01000078.1 GCF_003946275.1 Loigolactobacillus backii | reverse complement strand
ACTACGCCATAGCAGCACGAGAATTGGTCCAAAATTGTGCGGTATGCCGATATTAAACCTCGTATGAATAATTCGGGTTATTATTTTATTGCTTGCAATCTGGGGACTTTACAAGCACGTCACTAAATTGCCAGATGGCAGTATGGATACGGATACAATCTGGGAACACAACGCAAAGTCTATGAATTGGCAAGTATTAGCATACGGTGCTGGACACCCGTTCGCTGTGTCAACTAATGATAAAGTAGTTTATCTATATAAGAATACACGCACTAAGAGATATGTCTTTCCTGTCAAAGATTTTAAAACACATAAGACCCACTTTTGCTATTTAGAGTCCGTTGGCTCTTCGCCTAACGAAGCCTATTCTGTTTCTGTAACTGCAATTGACATACACAATAAAAATTGGTGGAGAATAATCGCCCAAAAGTCAGCAAAAATAAAGGGACACAACCCAGCCCAGTGGCAGGAAAAGATGTCAATCAATTACTATTCTGAGAACGTCTCTAACTTAGATACCTATTACCATAATAACTTTGACAACGATAATGAATAGCCAGATTGGAGTTATACAAGATGAAAAAGTCATTAATATTAAGTGCAACTATGCTAACCTTGTTACTTGGCGGATGTACTACTAATAGTAGTAGCAACCAAAAGGAATCTAGCTCTAGCCCTAAAAGCAGCACACGCACTGTTAAGACCAGTTACTTTCAGAATTTATCAAATAGTGCCAAAAGAAATGTTAAATTTACTTTTAAGCTAAATCAAGATGACACCGAGGACAATACGGCAGACCCTGTCTATGTTGTGTCTGCTACCATTAAGAATAGCACGAATAAGAACATCAAATTTGACCAATCTAAATTCATTTGCGTCCTGCCATCAAATAAAATTATATCTGATAAAACAGGCACTCTAACAATCAAGGCCGGTGAGACAAAGAGCATCAACCAGCTATTTCAAAAGATGCCCGAACAAGGTACTTTAGGTGAGGGCTACATTGAGTACCTGAACTCTGACAATAAGTTGGCCTATACTAAATTTACACATAACATTGCCAGTTCAAATAATTTGACTGAACAAAAATTAATTACTCAAAATAAGGACACAACGGCAAACTCTACTAATGATGACACAGATTCCTCTGAAAGTAGTTCATCAGAGTCTTCTTCTACTCAGTCTACAACTAGTTCTACAGCCTTAACTGAATCCCAAGCCAAGCAGATTCTAAGAAACTGGGCTAAATCTCGAGGCAATGGGGATGATGATTTTGGAGGTACATCACTAGATGACTTGAACGCAAGTGAAGGCGACAATGGTTCTTGGAGCTTTGTCAACGATGACGGGCTTGCTTGGGGAGTTAGTTCTACAGGTAAAATTCATGCACCGGGAGACCCAATACAATAATTATATCAACCATAAAAAAGCTACCTCAGTAATTTGAGATAGCTTTTAATTTACAACAAAACTAAAAGATTATACTTATTGCCCACATTGCTAGCCATGCAATTAGCATAATAGCTCCGAACATGCCCCAATTTAGGAATATGCTGAATACAAATAGCCAGAATGCCAACTTGCGTAATCCTTTGAGGTCATCATAACTAAAGACTGATTTACCACTAGCTTTACGAGCATTCGACCTATCTGCGTGCTGTTCATGGTGATACCACCTTGATAGTCCCAATAATTGTAATAAACTTCCGAACATTTTTAATTATCTCTTTTCTTTATCGTCCTCGCTGTTTAAGAACTCTTCCAACCATTGTTTTTTAAGTTCTAGGCTGTTTATCTCATGCTGAATAGCAATTTTATCAGGCTTATTAGAGTCCAATTTATCAGCAAACTCTTTTAAATAGTAGTGTTTAGCCATTGCTTCTGAATAACTCATTTTAATTCCTCCTTGTTTATCTCTACAATAATAGTATAACGATTCCACCTAAATTATGATTATGTGCTAGCTGTTCCTACTTTTCAGTTTTACATCTCTTGTTTCTAGTGTGCTAACCTGTAAGTCAAATTCACGTTGTTCATTCGTAGACAGCTCCTCATAGAATGACTGAATAGCAGTATCAACGGATAGTCGCTGATTTTCAGCGTATCCAATCATTGCCATCGCTTGGAGTTTGTTCCTAGTGTGGTTGCTAATTTTTAAATTGGTGTCAAATGTTACTGAGCTGACTGCTCTATTGTCACTAGCACTTTTGTCAAAATCTGATGCTTTAGCTTGCTTAGTTGGCTTGGGAATGGCAGTTGCTTTGTTTCTGTTAGACCGAATAAGAGAGTTAGCCATGTTCAATTACCTCAATTCGTTTTAGTAGTTCATCAGTTACATCTTTATAAACTGCAAATACACGTTTATCAAACTTTGATTTAAATGTAATTCCTGTAATCCCGTACCGCTTTAAACGCTGCATTGAGTGAATTCTAGTTTTAAATAAGTTATCTTCGCCAAATTCCGAGATTGCGTTAGCTACCGTTGCTTCATCAACTGGTGCTCCCGCTTGCAGTAAGACAGCTAGGATTCCAACTAACTCAAGTCTTGGTGCTTGATACTCGTCAATGACTTCTTCTTGAATGTATTTGATAAATGCCTCAGCACCTTCAAAACTATGTTCATGTGTCTGCATAACAATAAGACAATAGTCCGAAGCATATAGTGCGCTGTCGGTTATTAAACTAATTGTCGGCGGTATGTCAATGATTACATAGTCATATTTAGCTTTTAGAGGCGTTAAAAGCCTATCAAATTCTTTCACCCTATCATTATAATTATGGAGCTTTTCCATGTATCTCGGATATAACGAGAAGTCAGGTGCTGATGCTAGCAAGTCCAAATTATCTTTGATGTTGATGATTGAGCTATCTAGATTGCCATCTTCTACACTAGACATTAAAGTCCTGTCGAAATGCCCAACTTCATTGCTGATATTTAGTTTTGTTTTTAAGTACAAATTTGTAGCGTTACCTTGAGGGTCCAAATCTACTAGTAAAGTCTTAAAATCACGATTGCTAAGTTCTAAAGCAACCATTGTAGAATTACTAGTTTTTCCTACCCCACCTTTAAAATTACCAAAAGTAATAACTTGAGTCATGTTGTTCTAGCCTCCATTTCTGTTTATAATTATAGCACTACATAGTTCTGTATGTCAATAGTGTAGTTGCGCTGTAGTTCTGTAGTTCTGTAGTGCTATACAGCATATTAAAAATGTGATGTTACCACCGACATATCAAGGCCCTACAACACTACATAGTTCAGTAGCCTTATAGTTCAGTAGCCTTATAGTGCAGTAGTTCTGGAACAACTTAGTGCTATAGTGCTGTGAAAATAAAAGTTGACACTCGCCTAATAAGGAGCTACAATATCCTTGTATTAAAAAAGGCCTAGCAATTAAGCCAGACCTAAAATAACTGAATATACAAAAGAAGCCCCGCGACCATCTACCTTCGCGGGAACAACACCCAATTTATGTATTAATTGTACGGTATAGACTCTCAAATTGCAAGTCTTGACATTCAATTGCTTCTCGCGGACCATTCTAGGGGACAAGCTAGAGTATAAATATTAAGGGGACACGTTTGCCAGTGCGACGTCAATAAGTCTGGCTATACCACAACAAGGTTATCTGTACGGCTGGGTGGTGAATGGTGAGCGCAACCATTAACGGCGCGGGTGGTAAAACGAAGCTTCGGCTTGGTGCCATTGATTAGTTGGTGATCGAACAAAAATAAATACGTATTACCAACGCCTACTAGGGCGTTTTTTAGTAGGTTAAACCGAAAACGTAGGTTTATAATGAGTGGTGGTAGCAATACCGCAATTGTACAGACAAGCGACGGGCGTTAACGACCGACGAACTAAGGGGAAACTTTTAGTAGTAGAATTGTACTCTGGTTCAGTTATTCCAAATAGCTGATTCCAGGGAACAATTCTGCGCTCAAAACGTCACTCCCTCTAAACTAAATGGAAAACCATAACCCGTCAACATTAAATTCATAATGGTGGATGTAAGCTGATTCCTGAGACAACTTTTAAGAGAGCGTATAATGAAATAAATCGTCTCTCAAAAGGAAGGAATTTTTACATGCCAACTCGTTACGACAAAGAATTCAAACAAAACATTATCAACCTATATAAGCAAGGCGAATCAGCTGCCCAACTGGCCAGAGAATATGGCATTGGCTATTCAACCGTTCATAAGTGGATCCAGGGCCAGGCCAAAACTCAATCCGGTAAATCGCCAGACGAAATCAAAGCGATGGAAAAGCGACTGGCTTCGCTGTCTGAGGAGAACGAAATCCTAAAAAAAGCCCTGGGCTTCCTTGCGCAGAAGTAACCAATATCTTTGATTACATTCACCAAGAAAGCCATCACCACCAGGTAACCAAGATGTGCCGAATCCTCGGTGTTTCCAGAGCTCAGTATTATCGTTATCGATCCCCCAAACCTTCAAAACGCCGGGCCGAAGATGCGGACTTGAAACAACGGATTCTGCGGATCTTTGCGGAATTTAAGCAGCGATACGGTGTTATGAAGATCCACCATGAATTGAATCTGGAACTTCAACCACTGCAGCTTCGGTGCAGTCCACGACGGATTTCCCGGCTCATGAAGGAACTGGATATCCACTCCGTTACCGTCAATAAGTGGAAAGCGGCTTCGGCTTCCAAAACCAAGGTTGAACAGCGTCCCAACTTGCTTAAGCAGGATTTCTCGACCACTGGTTTAAATCAAAAATGGACCGCTGATATGACCTATATTCAAACGAAGCGTAATGGCTGGTGTTACTTATCAACCATCATGGACCTGCACTCACGACGGATTATCGGCTATTCGTTCTCAAAAAAGATGGCTACTGATTTAGTCTTAAAGACCCTGGAAAGCGCGGTTAAAAATCGAACCATTACTGGGGACCTGATTATCCATACGGATTTAGGATCACAGTATACCAGCGATGATTACAATCAACGTTTAACTGAACTACATATCCGCCACTCATACAGCCGTAAGGGTTGTCCGTATGATAATGCGCCAATGGAATCCTTTCACGCTTCCCTCAAAAAGGAATGTGTTTATCCAGTGCCGGTCTTTGAAGATTATGAAACTGCCGCTGCCGTCCTTTTTGAATATGTGCATGCTTTCTACAATAGGAAGAGAATTCATAGTTCACTGGGCTACCAGACCCCCTTACAAGTTGAAATTGCAACACTTACGAGCCAAATGGCCGCCTGATTTAATGCTTTCCATGGTTCAAATAAGTTATTAATCACGATTAATGATTTATTTGAGCTGTGGAAGGTAAATGCGGTTCTGAATGTCTCTTAAAACCTGTCTCAAATATTGACTTCAATCCACAAAAAAGGATTTAATTTAAAGGAACAAGTTAAGAAATACTTGTTAGATCATAGTTATGAAGTTATTGATGTCAGTGAAAAACCTGCAGAAGACTTTGTAGAATCATCACTTGCCGTTACAAAAGAAGTTTTGAACGGTGATGCTGATAAGGCTGTTATGTTTGATGAGTATGGTGTTGGTTCAGCAATGGCAAGTAACAAGGTTAAAGGAATGGTTACTGCTAATGTTGTTGAAGAAAATACCGCCCATATGACTGCTATGCATAATGGTGCAAAGGCAATTGCAATTGGTAGTGGTGTTGTTGCTGAAAAATTAGCATATAACATTGTTCAGTACTATTTGGACACAGAATATGCAGGTGGCCGTCACCAAGTTCGTTTGGATATGTTGGAAAAAATGATCTAGAAAGTGCGGTTATTGACTTAGAGTGAACGAAGCAACTTTTCGGAGTAGCTTCAATCCAGTCTGGAAAACACAATAGGCATAAAGAGATTAGAGAACGAAAACGAGAAACAACATATCACAGATAGAATCGATTCAAGACTAAATATTAACTTCAAGGAAGAATTACGAATGATTATTTCTATTGGTAATGACCATATTGTTACAGATGTAAAGATTCAACTTTCAAACTTTTTAAAAGCACAAGGACACACAGTAATTGATGAAGGAACTTATGATACAACCCGGACCCACTACCCAATTTACGGCAAACGTGTGGCTGAAGATGTTGCTGATGGTCGTGCTGACTTAGGTGTTGTCCTTTGTGGAACTGGTATTGGTATCAGTACTGCTGCAGACAAAAACGAAGGTGTTCGTGCAGCCTTAGTTTCAAACTTAGTTGGTGCTCGTTACGCAAAAGAAGAATTAAACGCCAATGTCATTGGTTTTGGTGGCGCAACGGTTGGTGAACATCTTTGCGAAGATATCATCTCTGTATTCTTAGATTCTGAATATAAAGAAACACCAGAAAACAAGAAGTTGATTGACAAAATCGACAACATTGCAACTCCAAACCCAGAACAAAAAGACAACCCACATTTCTTTGATGAAGAGAATGAAAAGTGGGCTGAAGGAGTTTATCACGATTAGTTGTGAAATCTTGACAAGCGCTTTATAATGAAAGCGTTCTTGAAATAACTCATGAGAAATCATGAAAAACAAAAAAGGGGTAATCATTTTATGTTGAAATTAACACCAGGTAAGGAAAAAGGAATCAAAGCTTTATCAAATAAAGATGGCGTCATTGATGCTTTAGCTATTGACCAACGTGGATCATTGAAAAAAATGATTGGTGCTGCTAGTGGCAAAGAAGCTTCACAAAAAGAAATTGAAGACTTCAAAGTTGCTGTATCAAGCGAATTAACACCATACTCAACAGGTATCTTGTTGGATCCTCAATACGGACTTCCAGCTTCAAAAGCTCGTGCAGACGGTGCTGGCTTATTGCTTGCATACGAACGCACCGGTTATGACGCTACTGAGCCTGGCCGTTTCCCAGACATTTTGGATGATTGGTCAGTTCGTCGTTTGAAAGAACAAGGCGCTGACGCTATCAAGTTCTTGCTCTACTACGATCCAGACGAAGGCGGCGATATTAACCATCGCAAACAAGTCTTTATCGAACGTTTAGGTAGCGAATGCAAAGGCGAAGATATGCCATTGTTCTTGGAATTAGTATCATATGATGCTAACAACGACGATGCAACTGGTAAAGATTACGCTAAGGTAAAACCAGGTAAAGTCATTGCAATGACAAAAGAATTTTCAAAACCTCAATATGGTGTTGATGTATTGAAGCTTGAAGTTCCTGTAAACCAAGCATACGTTGAAGGATTTGCTAAGAGCTCTGATGACGTTGTTTATACACGTGACGAAGCTTTGAAGTATTACAAAGAACAAAGTGATGCTACAGACTTACCATTTATCTTCTTAAGTGCTGGTGTTTCTGCTGAATTATTCCAAGACGAATTGAAGTTTGCTAAAGAAGCAGGCTCAAAATTCAACGGTGTCCTTTGTGGCCGTGCAACTTGGCGTCATTCTGTAGAACCATTTGCTGGTGAAAGTGAAGCATCTGGCCATAAATGGTTACAATCACAAGGCCGTGAAAACATTGAATCATTGAACAAGGTTTTGTTCTCAACTGCAAGTTCATGGTTTGACAAGGTTCAAAAATAATTGATTTTACTTTAAATAAACTGAAATATTATGTATAGAAAATTCCACTGGATTCCTCCACGGGAACTGGGCTGGAACGCAGTGGGCACAATTTTTGAGCTAATGAATTGTCTCAAAACTTGGCCTTATTGGGGTCTCTGTCAAATCGTATTGGTGGAGATTTTGAACGGCACATTCACTTCGGTGAATGTGCTTTTTGTTTACTCAT
>NZ_RHNQ01000077.1 GCF_003946275.1 Loigolactobacillus backii | reverse complement strand
TTAGTCACTTATGAGTCTAACTGTGTTGGACTTTTTTGTTAATTTTTTTGTATTATTACAAACTAGCACCACGCGTATTTTAAAGATAAAAAGGGATGAAGTTTAAATGGCACGTTTGAAAATAATAGTGACTAAGCCGTGGGTTAAATTTATTTTACAAACCATTTTTTATTTTTTGATATTGTTAGTTTTAGTTTATTTATATGGTTATAGCGGTATTAACAATAGCAAGTTTATCTACAATGAATTTTAAATAACATGTTTTTTGGGAGATGAGAGAGCTATGACAATGGATATTATTAAGGCAATTGATGAGATTGCTCAAAAAACGCCAACCGCAATTGCATATGATTATTTAGGCAAAACTAATACTTATCGTGAACTAAAAAACTATTCGGATGCATTGGCTGGTTATATTGATGGGTTGAATTTGACCAGTGGATCACCAATTATGGTTTATGGTGATCAAACATTTTCAATGATTGTGGCATTTTTAGGGTGTGTCAAATCCGGGCATGCCTATATTCCAGTTGATCAACATTCACCTAAGGATCGGCTTACAATGATTCAGAATATTGCCCAACCAGAGTTAGTGATCGCTATCCAACCCTTGCCGGTGAAATTGCAGGCAGTTAAGACGATTGAGATAGCAAAGTTAGAAGCGATTTTCCGACAATCTAACCAGTATCCGTTGACCCATTCAGTAAAAAATAATGAAAATTTCTATATTATTTTCACTTCTGGAACCACAGGTAAACCAAAAGGTGTTCAAATTAGCCATCGGAATTTATTGAGTTTTGTTAATTGGTTAGTCAGTGATTTTAATGTTCCTGAAAGGCCAGTGATCTTATCTCAAGCACCATATTCATTTGATCTATCAGTGATGGATTTGTATCCCACGTTGGTCATGGGGGGAACGTTGCAGGTACTACCCAAGGAGGTAACTGACAACTTTAAATCGTTATTCGAGACGTTGCCTAAGCTTGCATTAAATGTCTGGGTGTCTACACCATCGTTAATTGATATTTGTTTGCTCGAACCAAGTTTCAAACAAAGTAAATACCCCGAATTATCTCATTTTCTATTTTGTGGTGAAGAATTAACCCATCAAACTGCAGTTAGGTTAAAGCAGCGCTTTCCAGATGCTCTAATTTTTAACACTTACGGGCCGACGGAGACAACCGTTGCCGTCACTGCAATTGAAATTACTAATGCAATACTTGATAAATACCAACGGTTGCCAATTGGATATGCCAAACAAGATACTACTATCAAACTTGATAACCTGAATGCGCAAAATCAGGCTGGTGAGATTATTATTAGTGGTCCAAGTGTTTCAAAAGGTTATCTGAATTCTCCTCAAAAAACTAAACAAGTCTTTTTGGGGGAAAGTCAACAATTCTATCATACTGGTGATTTGGGAACGGTTGACGCAACTGGTTTAGTATTTTACAAAGGCAGAATCGACTTTCAAATTAAATTAAACGGTTATCGAATTGAGCTAGAGGAAGTTAATCATTATTTAAATCAACAAGAATTGATAAAATCAGCAGTGGCAGTGCCTAAATATAATCGACAGCATAAAGTTACGGCGCTGAACGCCTATGTCGTTTTACAAAATAATACTAGCAGACCTGCATTTGAAGTGACAAAGGCCTTAAAACAGCAACTGCGGCAAGAAATGATGGCGTACATGATTCCACAGCGATTTGAGTACCGTTCCTCTTTGCCATTAACGATCAATGGTAAAGTCGATATCAAGGCCATGATTAAAGAGGCTAACTCAAATGATTAATTTACAACCGTATGGCAATCCGATGTATTTTGTTTATTTATTAGTGGGATTATTACCACTAATGATTGGTTTATATTTTGGTAAGCGATTCGTTGTTTACCAAACAATCATTTCCGCGATTTTCTTACTTCTAATTTTTGGTGGTTCAAAGTGGCAACAGGGATTGGCGCTAATCGGATATATTGTTTATCAGTTTATAGTTGTTGGCGGTTATGCTGTGTATAAAAGACGTGCCAATCAAACGTGGGTATTTGTTTGCACAGTGATACTAAGTATTATTCCTCTTGTAATTGTTAAAATCACACCAGCAATTCAGGTGGGTCGCCAGTCTTTAATTGGCTTTTTAGGGATTAGCTATTTGACGTTTAAATCAGTGCAGATGGTTATGGAAATGCGGGACGGAACGATTAAAAAGTTTGATCCAATTATGTTTGCGCGATTTTTACTATTTTTTCCAACTATCTCCTCTGGGCCAATCGATCGGTATCGGCGTTTCCAGCATGATTATATACAGATACCAGATCGTAAACATTACCTCCAAATGTTGGACAAAGCAGTTCACTATATTTTCTTAGGTTTTCTATATAAATTTATATTGAGTTACTTATTTGGGACAATGATGCTTCCTAAGATTGCACATATTGCAATTATGCATCGAGAAGCGTTTTTTCACACTGGGATTTCTCTAGCACTAGTTGGTTATATGTACACTTACAGCATGTATCTATTTTTTGATTTTGCTGGTTACAGTCTATTCGCAGTTGCTGCGAGCTATTTAATGGGAATTGAGACACCAATGAATTTTAATCAACCATTTAAAGCACATAATATTAAAGATTTTTGGAATCGTTGGCACATGACTTTGTCCTTTTGGTTCCGTGATTTTATTTTCATGCGTTTGACATTTTTTATTATGAAACATCGTTTGATTAAAAATCGTAAGCGAATTCCACAAGTAGCCTATTTAGCCAATTTCTTGATTATGGGCTTCTGGCACGGCGTGACTTGGTATTATATCGTTTATGGACTCTTTCACGCTGGGGCCATCATTATTAATGATTATTGGTTAGGATTTAAGAAGAAGCACCGGCAGTTACCACATAATCGATTAACAGAGGGAATTGCAATTTTTATAACGTTTAACGTTGTTTGTTTTAGCTTTTTAATTTTTTCCGGTTTTTTAAATACACTTTGGTTTTCAGCACGCTAAATTCTATAAAATAAGGGGTAATTAATATGGATACAAAACAAACAGTAGTAGATATTTTAAAAGATTTAACAGGATCAGATGTTAGCGGTAATTTAGACGAAAATTTATTTGATTCAGGAATGATCGATTCTATGGCAACAGTAGAACTATTATTAGAATTACAAGAAAGGTTTGGCATTGATGTACCGGTATCTGAATTTGATCGCAGTGAGTGGGATACACCTAATAAAATCATTGCGAAGGTGGAATCAATGAAATGAAGACAAAAGGTAAATTATGGTTGATATTTGGGCCTGTGATAATTGCCGCTGGGTTACTGATTCTACTATTATCTTTACCAATTGGATTTGGACATTTTAATTCACAGACAGAAAAAAAGGCGGCAGTTTCATTATCTCCGAAAGTTTTTCGGGGACGCAAAATTAAACAGCAGGCGTTAGAAAATGGTTACGTTCCCTTTTTTGGTTCCTCAGAGTTGTCTAGGCTAGACGAATTTCATCCATCAGTATTGGCCGCAAAATACCATCGTTCTTATCGACCGTTTTTGTTAGGTAACGCTGGATCGCAATCATTAACGCATTATTTTACAATGCAAAATTTAGGAACGCAATTAAAAGGTAAAAAAGTAATTTTTATTATTTCACCACAGTGGTTTACAAAGGAAGGGCAGCGTCCCGATGCTTTTGGTTTTTACTATTCACCATTGCAAACAATTGATTGGATTATCAATGCTAAAAATGATACTGCTGATCGATATGCGGCCAAACGATTACTTGAAATGCCATCAGGTCGTTCTAGCGAAATTGGTGAGGCGGCACTTGAAAATGTTGAACATGGCAAACCTGTTTCTGAATTTCAAAAAATGTTTTTAAAATTTAAAGAGACAATTTTATTAAATGAAGATTCTTTATTTTCGCGTTTCCAATTGAATAATAATTTAGCTAAGGTTCAAAAAGGTGAAAAAAGTTTGCCCGCACATTATTCGATTAGCAAACTAAATCATTTAGCGGTAAAAGTTGGACGTCGTGAAACAACCAACAACAAACTAGGCATTAAAAATACATTTTATAAAACACGATTGAGTGGTAATCGAATCAAAGACCTAAAAGATTCGCAAACTAAGTTGGATTATCGTCGGTCACCAGAATATAGCGATTTTGAACTTGTGCTAAATCAGTTTGCTAAATGGCACGTTAACGTACAATTCATTATTCCGCCTATCAATGCTCGTTGGGCTGATTACACTGGTTTATCTATACCTATGATTCGGCAAACAGATCAGAAAATCGAATATCAATTAAGGCAACAAGGATTTAATAACGTGTTGGACCTATCTGATTATGGTAACGAAAAGTACTTTATGGAAGACACAATTCACTTAGGCTGGCGTGGTTGGTTAAAGGTTGATCAAACAGTTAATCCATTTTTGACGAATAAACAACCACAGCCGAATTATATAATTCAAAATAGATTTTTTTCTAAAAACTGGCAAAATACTGTAAAAAATGAATAAAAGGGGCTGTTGGCCTTGTTAAATCGATCTCGGCTAGCCAAAATATTCTTCACTGTCGTGGCTGTTTTGATTGGCACACTTTTATTTAGGGGTACTGTTAATGCGCATTGGCAAAATGTGAAGGCAAGAAAAGTAGGTTTGGTCAGTAGTGAAGTTGATTCAAAGGCTCAGAATAAATTAGTGCAAACATTAACCCACGAAAATTATATTGGTTCTGCCGAAATGTATAAGAATGGGAAAAAAGTAGCCAGTTATTACTCCGGTTATTCTGACGCTAAGAATGGCATTAAAAATTATAAAAACACCATGTACGAAATTGATTCTATCCAAAAATCTATTACTGCTGTTCTGATAATGCAGCAAGTGGAGAAACATAGGCTAACATTATCAGATCGATTAAGTATGTTTTATCCAGGTATTCCTGGTAGTCGAAATATTACAATTCGTCAGATGTTAAATATGACTTCTGGACTGTCTATGCAAGGTTCTGTTGGACCGAATGCTGTTAAATCTGATTCAGAGATTATTCAGAGTGATATTTCGCGAGTGCGCTATCACAATGAGATGAATGGCAGATGGGATTACCAGGCGGTTAATTTTAATTTTCTATCTGGTATTTTAGAAAAGATTACACACCAAAGTTACCAACAACTATTTTATGGACAGATCATTAAAAAATTACGCTTGAAACATACGGCGTTTGCCTATGATTTACCAAATTGTATTTCATTAGCAAGTGGTTATTATGGAAAAAACGATATTCCGGAAGTGTTAATTTATACTAAGCCTAGTGGTAATGATGCGGCCCTAGAACATGATGAACTGGGGACTGGTCAGGTTTATATGAGTGTTGGTGATCTTTATCGTGTTGAAAGTGCAATTTTGGCAGGAAAAATAGTTTCGGCACAATCTTTACATCAGCTCTACCAAGGCGGATCAAATACTAAATATGAGGCGGGTTTTTATACACAAGGGCGCGTCAAATTAACTAACGGTGCCGGATATGGTTTTGAATCTTCAATTCACATTAGTCCAAATGGAAAAAATGCAATTATCTTACTAAGTAATTATCAAGAACCACTGTTTAAGGTAAGAAGTTTAGCAAAAAGCTTTGATCAATTGTTAATTAATACGCGTTTTATGGCTAAATACAAGGAGTCTGATTTCTTTTCAAATACAGTTGAAAAACAGGTTTGAAATTTATTTCAGGAGGTTAATTTGGTATATTTTAAACAGAAATTAGAAAATAATTTGGTTAATTTTAGCAATAATCTTAGTAAACGTAGATTGTACCAAGTAACTATAAGGTCATTAATGACCGCCTTTCCAGTTGTTACATTAGGGACATTCATTGCTTTAGTTGACAAAACAATTTTTATTCCAAACGGCTTTTTTAATCAGCTTTATCATGTTAGTAGGTGGTTGCCAAATTATGTTTCATTTAGTAATTTCTTTTCTAGCTTGGATATTTTAATTAATAATTTGGTAGTGATTTGGATTGCCTTTTTAGTGGCCGCTAATGCCGCCAAATTAAAACATCAAAATGAATGGTTAGCCGGAATGATCAGTGGGACATTTTTATGGGTGTGCAATAATCAATCGCTATTCACGGGTGAAACTAAGCATGGTACGTTGAATTTAACGTTAAATTATAGTGGTGTAACACTTCACGGTATCTTTGAAGCAATTATAATCGGTCTTTTTGTGAGTTGGTTGTTAGGACGCTTTGTTAGGCATCAACTGTTAGCAATACTTGTTTTTACGTTAATTGTTGCCAGCATAGCAGCGGTATTTTATGCAAATGTAGCCAACGGTTTTACGGAAATGCCAAGTACGATATTTACACAGTTAACTGCCAATTGGGGTACAAATATTTTTCTGTTACTAGTTATTGTTTTAATTAGTAATTTATTAATGATTATTGGGATTTCCGGGCCGCTCAATTTGGCTGATGGACACAATGATGCAATATTCTCGGTACAAAATTTGAATTATGCATTGCAGCACCATCATTTAGAAAATATTCCGTATCCAGTTAATTTACATGCCATATACGACACTTATGCTTTTGTCGGTGGCGGCGGAATGATGTTGGCCTTGTTAATTGCGCTATTATTGCGATCGCATAATCACCGCTTACAGTACATGGCTAAAGTAAGCTTCTTACCCACTTTCTTTAATTTGAATTCACCCTTATTGATTGGTATGCCGGTTTTATTTAATCCGTTACTAGTAATTCCGTTGGTCATTACACCAATCGTAGCGTGTCTAGTTGCTTGGCTATTTTTTAGCCTACATTTGATGCCAGCAGCTGTTTATCCAGTCCCACTGACAACACCTGGATTCTTGAAGGGATTTTTAGCAACTGGCGGTAATTGGGTAGCATTATTGGTTGGAATACTCAATTTGGGCATTGCAACGGGTATTTATTTACCTTTTGTGAGGCTAAATGATAAATATAACCTAACTAGTAAAGTTGGCGATTGAGTATGAAAGAAAAAAATTTTTGGTACGGATTATTGCTTGTATTATTTACAATGATTATTGGCGTATCAGGATATCAATGGCAGAAGAAATCAATTGATTTACCGCAAACTCATTTTCAATCACCGATGGATCCCATTTTCCTAGTGCCAGGGAGTTCAGCAAATCAAAATCGATTTGATTCTCTTGTAATATTGTTAAATAAACGTAGCTTAAAACGCAGTCTTTTAAAGGTTACCGTACAAACTAATGGTCAATTAAAATTCAGCGGTCATTTAAAGCCTAGAGATAAACGGCCATTTATTGTGGTAGGCTTTCAGGATAATCACGATGGCTATGCTAATATCAAACGACAGGCCAAGTGGTTTAGCATTGCTTACCAAAAATTAGCCAGGATGTATCATTTTAATCATTTTTCTGGAATGGGGCACTCCAATGGTGGATTAGTTTTGACGTTCTTTTTGGAAAAATATTTACCGAAAAATAATAAAATTGATCGATTAATGACAATTGCAACACCATTTAATTTAGAAAAAAAGACGTCCAAAAAAACGCCAATGTTGAAAGACTTGATTGCACATAGGAATAGACTGTCAAAAAAAATGAGAGTCTATTCAATTGCAGGAACTGAAAATTATAAAGGAGATGGAATTGTTCCCTTAATAAGTGTTGATAGTGGCAAGTATATTTTTCAAAATCAAGTAGCAAATTATACCGAAATTATCGTGACGGGTGCGAATACTAATCATTCTGACTTGCCAGAAAATAAACAAATTGTTAATGTAATGGGCCAATATCTGTTACGGGAAAATATACCCAAGGCTGATCAACAGCAAAATCGGCCGCAACTACAGGTGCCAAATTATTAGGAGAATTGTTTTAACTGCTTAGATTGTAAATAATTAGAGATTAGGTTATATCTGTGGCTGATATAATTCCCCTATAGTTGACAAATGAAATAATGTGAGTTTGTCAACTATAGGGGAATTCTTTATATCTATTGCAAAGATGTGAGATAAATTTGAGAGTGTCAAATTTTATGTGTAAATGAAAAAGCCTCTCACCTTTGAACTAAAACATTGATTCTAAAGTGTCTTGAA
>NZ_RHNQ01000076.1 GCF_003946275.1 Loigolactobacillus backii | reverse complement strand
CGCGATTGAGAACCAGAATGATCCATTTTAATTTGAACAATATCCGGTTTATCCAATAAAAATCACCTCACCAATTAGATGAGGCAATCATAACTTGAATTAAATTATTTTTGAAGTCGGTCAGTTATTTACTGCTTACGTTGTTTCCTTGTTAAAGTGAAATTAAAACTAAAGGAGGCACAACGTGATGAAAAAGACTGGCTGGATCATAATTATTATTTTACTTGTAGTCGTTATTGGTGGTGGTATTTATATGTATAATGGGGATCAGGCAAAACAAAATAAGATTGAGCAAATGCAAAAAGATAATAGTAGTCTCCAGAAAAGAATTGACCAGGATGAAGTTGAAAAACGTGAGCTGGAAAAGAATCAACCGGACGCGAGAAGAAACGCTTCTTCGGAAAAATCTGGTTCGGTTTCTGGTTCGGAGAATGCAGCAACACAATCTTCTGAATCAAGTAGTAGCGCATCATCCACTTCACAAACTACCGATAATTCAGTTAATAGTTCAACACCGGCCGAAAGTGAAAGCTCAAAATAATGGCAGAAAAAGTTGAAACTCACAACGGACGCGATGAAGTGGGTTAAATTATTTAATTATTAAAAGAGTAAGCTTCCGGCCAAACGGTTAGCTTACCCTTTTTGGATACCAGACCTTCAGGTAATCAAGTTGGCGTAGTTCATCTAATAAACAAATTGCGTGCAACTTAATTATAAATAAGTATAATTACGTAATGAAGGGGATGATCAGAATGGCTAAGAATAATGAAAATGATGATTTAAAAAAGCGTCTAACGCCACTACAGTATGATGTAACGCAACATGCTGCAACTGAGCGACCTTTTACTGGTAAGTACGATCAATTTGATGAAGTGGGAATCTACGTCGATATTGTTAGCGGAGAACCTTTATTTAGTTCATTAGATAAATATGATGCTGGCTGTGGTTGGCCATCTTTTACAAAACCAATCAACGCCGAACAACTCAACCAAAATACCGACTCTTCGCACGGGATGCTTCGTTCTGAAGTTCGGAGTAAAGAAGCCAAATCACATTTGGGCCATGTTTTTCCTGATGGACCACAGGCTGAAGGTGGGTTGCGTTATTGTATTAATTCGGCGGCACTACGTTTTATTCCGGTGGCGCACTTAGATCAGGCCGGTTATTCGAAATATAAGAATCTTTTCACGAAGGGGGACGCTTAAATGAGTGAAGAGACAGCAATTTTTGCTGGTGGGTGTTTCTGGTGTATGGTGAAGCCTTTTGATACGCAGCCTGGAATTAAAAAAGTCGTCTCTGGTTATACAGGTGGTGATGTTGCTAATCCAACTTACGAACAAGTTATTAGTCACACGACAGGCCACACTGAGGCCGTTAAAGTTACGTTTGACCCAGCCGTGATCTCTTACAAACAACTGGTACAGATATATTGGCAGGTAACTGATCCAACCGATGCAATGGGACAGTTCCAGGATCGTGGTGCTAGCTATCGGCCTGTAATCTTTGTAAAAAATGAACAGCAAAAAAAGATCGCCGAAGAATCGCGAAATAAATTAGAAAATAGTGGTAAATTTACCCAACCAATTGTCACTAAAATTGAGTCAGCCAAACCATTTTATCCGGCCGAAGAGGCACACCAAGATTTTTATAAAAAAGATCCATTGCGCTATCGAATTGAAGAAATGGGTGGCCGGGAAAAATTTATTAAAAAGCACTGGTAGGGAAGGTAAACAAATGAAGCGGGATTGTACCCACTGATACCGCTAAAATTAGGTTTATAAAATCTAAAAAGTTGGCGTTATAGATGTAGTTCACATCAATCCTTGGTTTGTAAAGTAAATCGGCCTAAGCGTGTAGTCGGTGATTAATCTACTTTTGAAAAAGGCCGCACTTTAAATGAGGATTCAGCGTATTTTGTTCAAGCTGGTAAGTGAGTATGTTATAATTCAGTCATTCTAAAACAAAGAGGCTAACTAACGATATAATGGATGATTTACAGCGTATTCTAAAAAAACATCAATATGCCGCACGGGCATCGACAGCTTTTATCTACTCAATTTGTGTTTCAGTAGCAATGAATTTCTTCTGGCAACCAGGTAAGATTTATGCTTCCGGAATTACGGGTTTTGCTCAATTACTGGCAACGCTCTCTAAACGTGTTTTACCATTTTCATTATCAGTACCACTCTTGCTGTTTTTGCTTAATTTACCACTATTTGTGTTAGCTTGGCGCCAAATTGGCCGACGTTTTACTATTTTTACCGTTATGGCGGTTGTTTTTTCAAGTATCATGATGAAGCTGGTTCCGATTACGGAATTAACTTTTGATCCAATTATTTGCGCCATTTTTGGTGGTGCAGTAAATGGTTTTGGTACTGGTCTGGCGTTGAAAAATGGAATTTCAACTGGTGGTTTAGATATCATTGGGTTGGTGTTACGTAAAAAAACTGGTCGGAGTATTGGGACCATTAATATTACTTTCAATGCGTTTATTATTTTAGCGGCCGGTTTTATTTTCGGTTGGCCGTACGCATTTTATAGTGCATTAAGTATTTTCGTTAACGGTAAGGTAATGGATATGGTTTATACACGGCAGCAAAAAATGCAAGTTATGATTGTGACCGATAAACCAAAGCGGGTGATTGATCACATTCAAAATCGCATGCGCCGTGGTATTACCATTGTGCATGATGCTGAAGGTGCTTACCAACATGACGAAAAAACCATTTTATTTACCGTTATTTCCCGTTATGAAATGCATGATCTGGAGGTTGCGATGCGTGAATCTGATCCTAGGGCCTTTGTCAGTATTTCAGATTCCGTTAAAATTTTAGGGCACTTTTACGAACCAACAGTTTAATCACTAGGTGTCAGAAAAGTGATCAGTTTCTGCGCTGAGCGTAAAAACCTGAATTATAGGCTAAGATCATTAAAAAATATGAATAAAATAAGGGCTGGGACGAAAACGTTCCAGTCCTTATTATTTTCGGATATTGCTCTAGAACGTGCGGCAAAAGTCTGGGTTTACGTGCCTAACTACAGCTAATTCAATAACCATAGTACGGTTATTGGATTAGCTTACGTTACGCAGTGAACCCAAAACCGACTTTTACCGCACTCCGTATTAGGTGTACCGCAAGGATAGTTTAAACAGGTAATTTAATTTGTTTAGGCCAAAAATGACTTAAGAGCAAACCGACCAGAAAACCAATTATTGCCGGTAGAAGCCAATCAAGACCAATACTGAAAAGTGGCAGGTAGTGCTGGGCTAAGTTTAAGCAGGCCTGGCTAACCGTTAATTGACGTAGGCTTGCCGGTGCAACGTTAAGTCCGTCAATAATAGCCACTAGGAAAGTGAAGCTTGTTGTTGTCAGGTAAACGATTTGGCGATGGTGAAATAGTGGCGACAGTATTCCCAGCAGCATTAAAGTCACAGCCAAGGGATAAATGAAATATAGAACCGGAGTTGAGTAAGCAATAATTTTGGTTAACCCCACGTTAGCAAATAGACAGGCTAGACTACTGGCCAAACTGATCCAAACAAGATAGCTTACTTCAGGAAACAAACGGTGAAATGATTCACCAAACGCTGATATTAAACCAATGGCTGTTTTTAAACAGGCAATGATTACAATTAAGGCCAAAAGTGTGCTGCCAAGGCCACCAAAATAATAATTGGCAATTTGTGCCAGCGCAATGCCCCCATTTGCAGATGGCTTAAAGTGGCCAGCACTCATTGTTCCCATTATTGCTAATAAAGCATAAATGATTGCCATTAGGCTCATGCTGATTAACCCAGCGCGAACCGTATCCCGGGCAATGGCGGTGGGCCTTGTAACCCCTAGCCCAATAATAGTATCCGTAACGACAACGCCAAAGGCCAGTGCCGCTAATGCATCCATTGTATTATAGCCGGCAGTGAAACCAGTAAAAAAGGCGTGATTTTGGTAGCCTGCCAACGCTGGTACTTGGGAGATACTGCTTAATGGTTTGATTAAAGCAATCAGCAAAAGGCTACCGAGTAAGATGAGGAAAATTGGATTTAGGTATTTACCAATAATCTCAATCAACTTAGATGGTTTTCGTGCAAACCACCAGGCCAACAAGAAAAAGCCAAGTGAGAAAATCACGAGTAACCATTGGTGCTGCCCCGTGAATGGGACCATGCCAATCTGAAAAGACGTTGTTGCGAGCCGTGGTAACGCAAAAAAGGGTCCGATTGTTAGGTAGAGCAAAATGGTAAACAAGTAGGCGTAGGGCCGACTGATTCGGTTAGCAAGTTCAAAGCTACCGCGACTACGGGTCAGGCCCAGAGCAACCACACCAAGCAGCGGTAAACCGACCCCAGTTAAAAGGAACCCAAGAATAGCCGGCCCAACATTCTGACCACTGTGTTGACCAAGAAAAACGGGAAAAATTAGGTTACCGGCACCAAAGAATAAACCAAAAAGTAATGAACCAACGTACAGGGATTGCTGGCGATTGAGACGTCTCATAATTAATGGTCCTCCCGATCGGTCTTAAAATCCAATAAGAAGCCTTGTGCCTGGATGATTGCTGCCAAATCCGCTCGGTTACCTAATTCTTGGCTGATACTCTGGGCAATGTGTTGTTGATAATTTGTGGTTCGCGGTGTTTGCCGGCGATTTTGGTAATAGGCTTGAACTTGTTGGTTGTAGTTAGTAAGTGCAACTGGTTTACGGGGGTAGTGGTTCGTAAAGTGAACCGCCCGTTCAGGTAAACGTGGTTTCTCACTAGGATCTTGTTCAGGATAACCGAGAGCCAAACCCAATAATGGAAAGGTTAATGGTGGCAGTTCTAGTAATTGAATCATTTGCTGCGCATCGTTTAAAACACTGCCTAAAATAACACTGCCGATGCCGATACTTTCTGCGGCAACAACCAAGGATTGTGTCACTAGAACAGTATCAAAGACCGCCGCCAAAAATTTATCGGTACTGTGTAATAACTTATCTGGTTCATGTTCGGCCAAAGCCAGTTGCTGATTTCGTTGTTGATCAGCAATCATGATTAGTAGGTGTCCATTGTTGGCAACGTAATCCTGACCAGAAATCGCTGCAATGGCCCGTTTCTTTGCTGAATCAGTAACGCTGATGATTGAATAGTTCTGACAAAAATTACTTGTTGCTGTGTGTTGGGCAGTGGCGATTAATTTTTCAATAATATCTGTGGCTATTGGTTGTGGTTTAAATTGACGAATTGTTTTATGATGAGTGAGTAATGCCAGTGTTGTGTTTAAGTCAGACATGTTGAACTTCCTTTCTAAAACTCGGACTAAAAACAGTACTAGGCTAACTTTACAGGAATTTATTTGAAATGAAAAGAAGCGGGGTAAAAAATGACATTAATTGGGTCCCACGTTAGTATGCACGGTAAAGATATGTTCCTTGGCTCGGCCAAAGAAGCGGCCAGTTATCATGCAACTACCTTTAGTATTTATACGGGTGCACCACAAAACACACGGCGCAAACCGATTGCTGAGTTGAACATTGTGGCCGGCAAGGCTTACATGCAAGAACATGGATTGCAAAGCATGGTAATTCACGCACCTTACATTATTAATTTGGCAAACACTAAAAAATTAGATCATTTTAGTTTTGCGGTGGATTTTTTGCAAAAAGAAGTTGTTCGGGCGGAAGCCATTGGTGCTAAGCAAATTGTGTTACACCCAGGTTCCCACGTTGGAGCAGGTTCTGCGGCAGGAATTGCCAATATTGTCAAAGGACTAAATGAGGTGTTACGGAGTGATCAAACAACTCAGATCGCTTTAGAAACGATGGCCGGTAAGGGCACTGAAGTTGGCCGAACGTTTGAAGAGCTTGCCGAAATTATTACGGGAGTTACCTTGAACGATAAATTAAGTGTTTGTTTTGATACTTGTCATACAAGTGATGCCGGTTACGCCATTAAAACTGATTTTGATGGTGTTATGACTAAATTTGATCACGTAATTGGTTTAGACCGCCTAAAGGTGATTCATTTAAATGATTCAAAAAATCCGCAAGGCAGTCATAAAGACCGGCATGCGGATATTGGTTTAGGCTACATTGGTTTCGAGCGGCTTAATCAAATTGTTCATGATGAGCGTTTTAACACTGTTCCCAAAATTATGGAGACACCGTGGGTTAAAGGGGAAGGTAAGGATAAATTTGCCCCATATGGTTACGAGATTGCAATGTTTGAACGGCAGCAATTTAACCCTAATTTAGAGGCCGATATTTTGGCGCAAAGGCCATTTTAATATTATGGTTTGGGGCTACCGTAATTATCTAAGTCTAAGTGTTCCAAAATGAGTGTTGCCGTTTCTTCAATTGACCGGTGGGCGGTGTTAACGACGTAGCAACCGATTTTTTGGTACAGCTGACTTGCATAATTGAGTTCTTCAGTAATCTGTTTTGTATCAGAGTACGCCGTATTGGGGTTAAGCCCGTAAGCAATCATTCGTTCACGGCGGAAATTATTGAGGACGGCAATATCCGTTGTTAGGCCAATGATCTTCTTAGGATCAACTTTCCAAAGTTGTCCGGGAATGTGTGCCGAGGGGACGAGTGGTAAATTAGCGACTTTTAAATTACGGTTAGCTAAAAATAAAGATAGTGGGGTTTTCGATGTTCGCGAAACACCTAGTAGAACGATGTCAGCTTCTAAGAAACCCTGTGGGTCCTTGCCATCATCGTACATAACGGCAAACTCCATAGCAGAAATTCGGTCAAAATAACGATCATTAAGCCGATGAATGGCCCCAGCTTCACCCCGCGGCTGTTCACCAGAACGTTTAACAATTTCGGACATAATTGGATTTAATAAATCATAGCAAACTAACTTATTTTCTTTGGCAAATTGATTAATTTTATGGGAGAGACCTGCAGTAACTAATGTGTGAATAATGATTGGTTGTTTTTCCCTTGCCTGTTTCAAAACAACATCAAGCCGTTCTTCAGTTTTAGTGAAGGGAAAACGAAAGTAAACGGGTGAAACGTCCGTAAACTGGGCCAATGCGGCCTTGGCAATATTAAGGGCGGTTTCACCAACGGAATCAGAAATAATAAAAAATTTGATTTCTTGTTTTGCGACCATTTAAAAGACTCCTTTAAAATTAAAAAATTTATTTGTGTATCGGTAAATAAGCCATTTCTTATTGTAATTGCTTTCATCATAGCATAATTATCCGGTCCAAGGCGACGAAAAAAGATAAATTTAATCACGACAATTGTGTCTAGTTATTGACGTGGTACGATTACATCTGTATAATAAAAGCCGAATCAGTTTTTGAAGGAGAAATCTTGCAAGACGATTCCATTCTTGAGCTCGGAGGGAGGGATATCATATGGCAAAGACAGTCGTTCGCAAAAACGAATCTCTTGATGATGCTCTTCGGCGTTTCCGACGCACTGTGTCCAAAAATGGTACATTGCAAGAATACCGTAAACGTGAATTTTACGAAAAGCCAAGTGTTAAACGGAAATTAAAATCAGAAGCAGCAAGAAAGCGTAAGAAATTCTAACACTTTTTTGGTGTGAATGAAGGAAATGATCATCAGATGGCTCTGATTGATACGTTAAATGCAGACTTAAAGACGGCAATGAAAGCGCGGGACAAAGAGACATTAGCCACTGTTCGGATGTTAAAAGCTGCCGTTGTTAATGAGCAAGTTAAGCTAGGGCACGATTTAAACGATCAAGAAGGATTGGCTATTTTAGCGACAGAACTTAAGCAACGAAAAGAATCGTTGACTGAGTTTAAAAAGGCTAATCGTGAAGATTTAGTCACGCCGTTATTACAAGAAATCAAGATTGTGGAACGTTACTTACCACAACCGTTATCCGAAGATGAAGTTAGTCAACTTGTCCAACAAGTAATTGAACAAGTTGGTGCAACTTCAACTAAGGATTTTGGTAAAGTGATGAAAGTTTTGATGCCACAAGTTAAAGGTCGCGCGGATGGCGCTGTTGTAAACAAGCTAGTTAAAGCTGCTTTAACAAAATAAGAAAAAAGGTTGTGCTTAGGTGAAGTGAACCCTTAAAATTGGACAAATTATTAAGCTGCTTTTTGAACGGCGAGTTCTCGGTATTTTACCGGGGACT
>NZ_RHNQ01000075.1 GCF_003946275.1 Loigolactobacillus backii | reverse complement strand
CCTTTGGTTTTCGCAACTATCACCATTTAGTTTCACGGATCAAACTACAACAAATGCGCACCAAACCAAATAAAAAAACAGCATTAGAAGTTGCCTAACTTCTAACACTGTAAAATTGGCTATCAACAGGATTTGACAGAGAGCCTTTTTAATCGGTGTTAACTTAACATCCACCAACTCATGATCATTGTCGCTAATATCAGCCAATACCTTGTTTAAACGGTGCTCAAGCTCTTGAGCATAAGTCGTGAAGACCTTACTTTCATAATGCATTAAATATCCTCCTAATTACGCTAATGTCTATTTTTGCATTGGTACAAAAATAATCTAAATTAGTATTATTCTAACCCACTCCGTTTATCATTGCTAGCAGTTGTTATTTTTATTATGTAATTCACCCGAAAAAATCAAAAAATAATTTAGAAACAAATTCAAAAGCGCAAATAGCTGAATAACTTTTGAAATACGCCTAATCATGAAAAAGTAACGCAAATTGTTCCAGCAAAACTAGTGATTGATCCGTAAACGTTTTTTGAACGGCGGCCAACTCATCAGTAAATACTTTACGGTGAATATTTCGCCAGTAGGCTATCGTTTGATCGCCTTCACCTTCCGCATAGGCCTGGTCAACGCCAACATCCCCAAAAGGGAGTACCTGAACGGCCGTTGTTCGAATAATGGCAACTGCTTGCTGATGACCATTTAAAATAACACTGTAGCGCCCCACGGTTGGCACTGGTTCATTAGTTAACTGATACAGTGCATAATTTGAAGTCGTCGCCGTTTTTTGATGCGCAATCACTAATCGTGCCAACTGATCGGCAGATTCGGCTGTACTGCCGAAAGACCAAACATCATAGGTAGCCGTAATTTCTGGATGCTCCGCTACAAAAGCCGCCCACATTTTTTGTGCCGATTCATTATTCATCCCTTACCTCCACAATCATTAAATTAATTTAATTATAAAAAAAAGCTTAGCAATTTACAATTGGCTAAGTTAATTAAGTGATTCATTAAAGAATGTTGTCTAACCGATAGATGGTACTTTTTTGACAAACGTATTCCAAACGAGAAAAAATGCCGCAACGAAGATATTACTTGTCTGCGGCACTCTTGTTAATCAATAGCGATTATGGTCTTCCCTGCTTTTCCAAACATATTCTAAGCCTAAAGGAAAATTCGAAGATTACGCTTATTGATTACAATGGTCTCTTTCGTAGTTTGCTTCCGGTGACGACTTAATAAGTGCTTCACCAGTTGCTCCAGCTTACCGTTCTCTTTTGCCAACGTCGCGTACACATCAGCGTCAATCTTTAGTGTCAACTGTTCTTTAGCGTTTGGCACGTCAACGGTCACACTGTGCCCATCACCTTTTTGGTCGTCAACACGATGTTCCAAAAAATGCTCCCAGGTCACAACATTACCTCCCTTTTAATACATTAAGCTTAACATGCTTTCTAATCAAAAAATTACTTTTGACCCATTCGTAATCTAAACTTAATACGCCCACGGAAATAAAATGATATTTCTCTATCATTTTAGCTAGCATTTTATAATTAATTAAGTTATTATTCTGTTAACCATTAATTTAATATGGTTAACAAGAATTGAAGGACTGATAAAAATGTCAACTAAAGAACATCTGCTTCAAGAACTTATTGCAACCGGTGATCAATTTGTTTCCGGGGAAATTTTAGCGCAACGGCTTAACCTTTCACGAACTGCAATTTGGAAGGCCATTCAGCAACTTAAAAAGGACGGCTACTTAATTGAAAGCAAGGCCCAATTTGGTTACCGTTACGTGGAAAATGATCTGCTTAGCAAAACTGCTATTCAGCATTTTTTACCCAACGAACTACAAACACTACCATTAAGCGTTTACCCCACTCTTGCTTCCACTAATCAAAAGGCAAAAGAACTTGCGGCCCAGCGTAATGATGTGCCCCAAGTTTTAATTACCAATCAACAGACACGTGGCTATGGGCGTTACGGTCGGCCATTTATTTCTCCAAAGAACTCCGGGATTTACCTTAGTTTACTTCTCAAACCGACAACTCAGTTAACCGACGTTGGTTTACTAACAACTGCCACCGCCGTTGCTGTTTTTCGCGCAATTAAACTGACAACTGGCATTAAAACTAAAATAAAGTGGGTGAATGATCTTTATTTAAGGGATAAAAAGATCTGCGGTATTTTGTCGGAAGCAGTCACCGACTTTGAAACCCAACATATTACTGACGTTATTATCGGAATCGGCCTGGATTTTGCGGCACCAGAAACACCACTAGACAATAACTTACAAAACAAAGTTGGGGCCCTTTTCACAACAAAACCAACAACAACACGTAATCAGTTAATCGCCGAAATTCTAACGCAGTTTTTTTCTATTTACCCTGCTTATTCTGCAGGCCAATTTCTAACTGATTATCGCGAAAATTCACTTTTAACCGGTAAGCAAGTAACGCTCAAACAAGGTAATGAGCAACTTAGCGGACTAGTAACTGGTATTAACAATCATGGTGAACTCCTTCTACAAACGACTACTGGTCAACGGGCAATTAGTTCAGGAGAAGTCACTAAAGTTTACTATCAATAAAAGGAGATCAACACATGACCCACACACAATTAAAAGGATTTATTTTAGCAGCAGAATTTGCCATCATTATTGCTATTTTTTCGCAATTAATTGTCCCACTTGGATTAGTCCCCTTAACTGGGCAAACATTTGCCGTTGGACTCTGTGCCACAGTACTTAAAAGAAAATATAGTTGCTGGGCAATCACAATCTACCTTCTACTTGGCCTAATTGGATTACCCGTTTTTGCCGGCATGGCATCAGGCATCGGCGCGTTATTTGGACCAACTGGGGGCTTTTTATTTGGCTTTCTATTAACTGGCTGGATTACCGGCAGCTACCTGCAACATTTTGGTTATCACTATTTTCACGCCATAACCGCTAACCTATTAGGCGCATTCGCAACTTTAATCATGGGAACTATTTGGTTAGCATTTAGCGGTCACCTTTCTGCTACCGCCGCCTTTAATGCCGGCTTCATGCCCTTTATTGTGCCCGCAATCATTAAGGCCGCCGCGGCCGGATGGCTTGGTGCGTTACTTTACAAACGAATTCGCTATTTCCAGATTTCCGATTAGAAAAGCCATTAGCATATTTATCGCTTTTATCCCAATAACTTGTTAACCTTAAGGTAGCCTAAATTGGCAATACTTTCATCACCAAAGGAGGACTATTTTATGGTTACAACACATTACATTGACTTGAAAACATTACTTAACGATCTTCAGCATGGCCCGTTTGTCTCGATTTATCTGAATACACTGCCACTACGAAATGAGGCAGAAAAATCGCAAATCACCTATAAGAATTTGTTAAAGGAAGCTAAAGAACAGTTTACCACCCTATTTCCCGAAACAAATTGGTCAGCTTTTGAAGCACAATTAACCCCATTATTAAGTGATGCAACGTTTTGGCGCGATCAGTTGTCGGTCAGTCTAGGAATTATCGTCAATCAAAATGAAATGATGGTTACCCGTTTAAACGCAGCAGTCACACAGCGGGTCAGTGTGAGCCGTTTCCCAGATCTGATGCCTATTATCAATAACAGTCAGCGTCAGTTTGACTATACATTGCTCTGTCTAAACCAAGATAGTTTCCGGCTCTTTAAATACCAAGGTCAACGCTTCAACGAAATCATATTCCCGGAAGACGCACCAACAACACTTAAAAAGGCCTTAGGTGATGAAATCAAGGGTGGTGACCTTAATTTCCGGACAAACGGCGATGGTGCTGGTAGTGTTAGCTATCACGGCCATAACGCAAAGGATGAAGAAACTGAGATTGACCATCGCAATTATTACCAGGCAATTGATGATTATCTCATCGACCACGTTGATTCAAAACGTTTAATTCTGTTCGGTTTAAGCGAAAATCAAGCGTTATTCCGTCAACTAAGTAAAAATAGCGCCTTGGCACAGCACCTAAGGATTACGGCATCCCCCGCTAATCTCAGTAAAGAGCAAATTCAAAAACAAACTGAACCGTTACACCAACAGTGGGCCGCTGCAATTGTCGCAATCACATTAGATCGCTACCAAAATGCAATTCCCCAGCGAAAGATTCTTACAACCTCGCAAGATTTGGTTCTGGCCGCTAAAGCCGGACAAATTGATACTTTGCTGCTGGCACAAGATGGCTTTGCGGCCGGAATTATGACGGCGGATGGACTAGATCAAAGTACTTCCATCGGCCAACGCCATAATCTACTCTTTGACCTAAGTGATTATACGTTAAACTTTGGTGGTAAAGTAGTAATTATTCCCAGTGAACAAATGCCAGAGGGACAGACTGCTTGTGCCATTAGTCGTTATCGTTAAGAACCATTTAACCACTACGTCTTTAAAATTCTAAACTAAAACACGAAACAAATAGTAATTTCACGGACTAGATCACTAGTGAAATTTACTACTTATTTCGTGTTTATTTTTATTGTTCCAGTAATTTGACCAAATCGGGTAGTTGCCTGATTTGAAATGTTGGTGTGATGCTTGTTTGATTGGTAAGCAAATTAGGATTAAACCAACAAGTATCAATCCCAAAGCGATTGCCACCAGTAATGTCTGACGTCAACGAATCCCCAATTATTAGTGTCTTGTCCTTATCAAAATACGGTAATTCTTGCGCAATATAATTAAAAAATCCTGGCTGCGGCTTTTGAAAGCCTGCCTCCTCAGAAACAAAAACACGTTCAAAATAATTAGCCAAGCCTGAATCCGCTAATCGCCGCAGCTGCATCTTAGCAATTCCATTTGTGGCAACTTCCAAATGAAAATTTTGTTTCAAGATTCCGCAAACCTCACTGGCATGTGGGACTAACGCGTGTCCGCCGCTTAAATAAGTTCGGTACCTTTTTTCACAGGCAACACCGTCAATTTTCTGGCCCAGTTGCCTAAATAAACGTGTGAACCGCGTTTTTAGCAGTGTTCCCCGAGTGATTTTTCCTAATTCATACTCTTGCCATAAGCCAGTATTTAATGTAGCATAGCGTTGCTGAATTGTTTGCGTTAATGGTAGCTGTAATTCTTGGAAAAGGCTCCTTAGTGCCTGCTTTTCAGCCGCTTTAAAATCAAGTAACGTATCATCTAGGTCAAATAGTAAAGTTGTGTACATCGCGATCAGGTCTCCTCAGTAATCTAATGTCTATTTTACGTGAATGCAACATCTAGTTTATGCTGCTAATAACACTTTTTACTATCATGCCATTTTTTGTATTTCGCTACCAGCCCTATTTTCAGCAAAAAGTTTTCGTTTTTGTTAACTTCTTAAATTTTGCACTGCATTTAAAAAGCAATCTGTTATAATACATAGGAGTATTTTGATTTATTAAGGTGGGATGAAGTTGAAAGACCATAACTCAAGGTCTGACCGACGCACACGCTCGGGTAACCATACGAAGGGTATGCGTGGCTTTTTTAGTCGTTTAGGGCATGGTATTATTGAATTTTTGCGTTTTCCAAAGATCACGTTCAAAGAAAATGCAACCCCACGTGAAGCTTTCTTTTATTATTTAAACATCACGATAAGTGTCTTAAAGAGTTTATTCTTACATATTGCTTCATTTTTATTGATTGTTGGCACATTAACGGTAGGAATTGGCCTAGGTTATTTTGCGTCATTGCTCAATAAAGATACAATACCAAGTTATAACACAATGAAAACGGCAATTAATAGTGACTACGCACCCTCAAATTTATATTTTGCTAAGAACGTTAAATTAGGTGAATTACAAACAAATATCACTAGCACGCCAGTTTCAATTAACCAAATTTCACCAAATTTAACTAAGGCGATTACATCAACGGAAGATCAATACTTCTATCAACATCATGGGGTCGTTCCTAAATCAGTCGTACGTGCCCTTTTTTCCAGTTTAACCGGAATTGGTACGCAAACTGGTGGGTCAACCTTGACCCAACAATTAGTTAAAATGCAATTATTGAATTCTGAAACAACATTTAAACGTAAGGCCAGTGAAATTTTACTTGCTCTACGGGTTGACAAATACTTTTCAAAATCAGAAATTTTACAGGCTTACTTAAATGCGGCTACCTTTGGTCGAAATAATAAGGGCCAGAACGTTGCTGGCGTTCAAGAGGCAGCCGAGGGTTTGTTTGGCAAACCAGCCAGCGACCTAAATCTAGCCCAGGCCGCCTTTATTGCCGGACTGCCACAAAGTCCTTCAGTCTACACCCCTTACAAGAATAATGGTTCCTTGAAAAAGGATCTTTCACTTGCGTTAGACCGTAAGAACGTCGTTTTATTCAGAATGTACCGTGACAATAAAATTACCAAACAACAGTGGCAAACCGCTGAAAAGTACGATCTCAAAAAAGACTTTCTTAGTAAGCAGCCGAATCCAGAACCGACCCAAAAATACGGTTACGTTTATAACTTAGTTACTAAAGACGCACGAAATATTTTAATGAAGCAACTTTACAAAAAAGATGGTCTGACCGCAACTGAGGTCAATCAAGATAACAACCTCTATCAACAGTATTATCAGCAGGCTTCCCAATTGTTGACCGAACGTGGCTATCATGTTTACACCACGATCAATAAATCTGTCTACGATAGTATGCAAAACGTGGTCCAAGAACAAGGCAACACCTTTGGTCCAACGCATGAAGATACGTCAACTGACCCGCAGACTGGCAAAACAATTCACGTTAAAGAACCTGCACAAAATGGTAGCGTGTTGCTTAATAATCACACCGGCGCAGTCCTTGGTTTCGTTGGCGGACGTGATTTCTCCGTCACCCAAATTAATCACGCCTTTGATACTAAACGTTCCCCTGGTTCATCAATTAAACCGCTATTAGTTTACGGTCCTGCCATTCAGCGTAAGCTTATTGGATCAGGGACTAAGATCGCTGATTTCAAGGTTAATTATAATGGCTATAAGCCAACTGATTATGGTCAAACAATTCAAAATCGTTTTGTTAGTTCCCGAGATGCCCTTAAATATTCTTACAATATTCCTGCCGTCAACCTCTACAATCAAGTACGTAAACACGGCTCCGTAAAACCCTACATGGAAAAAATGGGGATTAAATTAACCAGTAAAGACTACAAGGAACTTGGCTTGGCCCTTGGTGGAACCCAGTACGGGGTTAGTGTTGCCGATGAGGCCAGCGCCTATACCACACTTTCAAATAGTGGTAAACACACTGATGCTTACGTTGTTTCAAAAATTACTGACAATAACGGAAAGACTGTTTATCAACATAAACCAAAAACAACCCAGGTTTTCTCGCCTGCAACGGCTTATGTAATGTCAAACATGATGCGTTCCGTTGTTACCCAGGGAACTGCCAGTCAAATTTCTGGTGCGGCAACGTTTAATACCAGCAATCTTGTGGGTAAAACTGGTACTTCAAATGATAACCGGGATAGTTGGTTCGTCGGTAGCACGCCAAAGGTTACATTAGCAACTTGGACTGGTTACGATAATTTCTACGGAAACTCGTATAACCTGACGGATACTTCTGGTGAAGTTAGCAATGCTTACTGGACCAACTTGGCTAATGCGATTAATACCACGGATAGTAGCATTCTTGGAACTACCCAACGGCGCACTCGCCCTTCTGGAGTGACAGAAGTTTCTGTTACTAAGTCAACTGGCCGCTTACCAGGACGAATAAGTTATCAAGGATCACGCCAGGCCATTAGCGGAAGTAAAACCAAGTCACTTTACGCCGGCTGGTCACCTGATCCGGTTAAATATCGATTTGCGATCGGCGGCTCCCAAAAAGCTTATAACGCTTTCTGGAAAAACTATTTTAATGGTGGTGACCCGGATGCTGCCCTACTTGGTGGCGAAGTTATTCCAAGTAGTAGTTCAACGTCAATTAATAAACGCCAAAACATTGGTATCGGAACAACAAGTGAATAATCTATTATAAAAAAGTGGGTAACTTACTAACCAGAAATTGATTAGTAAGTTGCCCGCCTTTTTATGTTGCTCATTTAATTTGGTCTACTTTTTAGTTTGGTAGTGCGCACCCAGATTAATAATTGCGTTTAGTAGCATTCCAATTGCCATCAATAGCATTGCTAACATATTGGCTTGAAAAATGAGAGTGTCAATAATTTTGTGTAAATGAGTAACTCTTATTCGCACGATTAAATAACCAATTTCAAAACATTGATTCT
>NZ_RHNQ01000074.1 GCF_003946275.1 Loigolactobacillus backii | reverse complement strand
CTTTTTTATTTTTCTGATTTTCAAAACAGACAAAAAACCGGTATTAGTTATTCACCAATACCAGAAAGTGTAGACCCAGTTTATTTTGTCTCGAACCTTTTTTAGTTCTTAAAAGTAAAAAATAGCCGCTTTTTACTTGTTTTTTAAAACGATCAGTTTACCGGCTGAGTGGCGCTGTTCCAATAGGCTTTGGGCCACAATAACGCTGGTAAGGTTGAAATCAAATTGTTGGGCAATTGGAACAACTAGTTCTTTTTGTTGCATTAGCTTAGTGAGGTAGCCAAGTGCAGGCCGATCACGATACTCTCTTTTTGGTTGAAAGGCAGTCATTGTGATTTGAGGGTGGGCTTGTTTTAAGGCTTCTGCAATCGGGTTTAAGGAGAGGTATTGCCCACTAGCCTTAACGTGCGCCACACCACGTTCTTGATCGTTACCGCCGTTGATTGCGTTAATAACGATATCGAATTTAACGTTGGCAGTGGAAAATTTCTCACTAGGAATAAACTGATTGGCACCTAATTGGTCCAATAAATTGGCGTGCTTTGAGGCCGCAACTGCCGTAACCGATAAACCAGCGGCCTTGGCCAATTGAAGTAATAAGCTACCAACGCCACCGGCCGCACCTTCAATTGCCAGTGATTGGGCTGGCCGAATTGATAGTGCGTTGAATAAAATATTGTAAGCAGTGATGCCAACTGATGGTAGCCCAACAGCTTGCTCAATTGGAAAAGCAGAAGGCAACCGGCCAATTTTATTATGTGAAACGGGCACTTGACTGGCGTAACCACCAATGTTTGGGTGTGCAATTACAAGATCACCAGGCAAGTAATCAGTGACGTCACTACCAATTGAATTAATCGTGCCAACAACGTCAGTACCGGGAACGATTGGAAAAGGTAAGGGCCGATTAGCCTGTTGTTCACCACGACGTAGGGCGGCATCATATGGATTTAGACCAAAGCCAATGACGTCAACTAAAACCCGAATTGGAGACAGTACTGGCGGGGCCTGAACTATTTCTTTAAAAACTGATGGCGGTCCGAATTGATTAAAACCGAAACTTTGCATAATAACCATCCTTTCTATATTCTTATAAGCGTATCATAGCAAAGCTTTTTGAAAATAAGAAGGATAACGATTCAACAACAAAGTTAGTGGGAAGAGTGCATTTTAGTCTGAATTCGCTTATAATGAAAGACTAGTAATGCAGATTAATGGATCAAGTACTAAAACTGTTTCTTCATTAATTTGTTGTTGGACATAGACAAAATTAGTTAAGGAGTCAACATGTTTTTAAACTACAAGCCAACTTGGAAGTTAAGTGCAGTGGTACAAATAACCCCTGCTGATTTAAAGCGGCACGGTATTAAGGCCGTGTTAGCTGATCTTGATAACACTTTGATTGCTTGGGATAATCCAACGGGAACAAAGGAGTTGCAAGCTTGGATTAAAACTATGGCAGAGGCCAAGATTCCAGTCGTTGTGGTCTCTAATAATAATGCTAAACGAATTCACCGCGCAGTCACATCGCTTGGGTTACCTTACATTGCTCGGGCTATGAAGCCATTTTCCTTTGGCATTCGGCGAGCAAAGGTTCAACTGGGCCTAGCCGATAGTGAAATTGTCATGGTAGGTGATCAATTGTTAACGGATATGTTGGCCGCTAATGCAGCACATATTCGAACAATTTTAGTACATCCCTTAGTGGAAACTGATGCGTGGAATACAAGTATTACGCGCTTTTTTGAAAAATTTTTTATGCGGCATTTAGATCGGGAATATCCAGAATTAACGTGGAGGAATAGCCTAAATGACTGAGAGTAATGAAGAAGCACTTTATTGTATCGGGTGTGGTGCCCAGATTCAAACAACGCAACCAAATGAAGCAGGTTACACACCACAGGCGGCTTTAGAAAAGGCCAAAGAAACTGGTGAGTTATATTGTCAGCGTTGTTTTCGATTACGGCACTATAACGAAATTTCTGATGTTCGTTTGACGGATGATGACTTTTTGGCCTTATTAACTCAAATTGGTGAGGCTGACGCATTGATCGTTAATGTTGTTGATATTTTTGACTTTTCTGGTAGCCTAATTCCAGGCCTTCACCGGTTTGTGGGTGATAATCCGGTTTTATTAGTTGGAAACAAGGTTGATGTTTTACCAGGTTCAGTTAAACGGACTAAAGTAAAGAATTGGTTACGGGAACAAGCACACGCAGTTGGTTTACGACCAATTGATGTTTTATTGACCAGTGCTAAAAGTGGTTATGAATTAGACGATTTATTAGCCGCAATTGAAAAATACCGGAATGGGCGCGATGTTTACGTTGTTGGGGTGACTAATGTTGGTAAATCAACTTTAATTAATCAAATTATCCGCCAAACAACGGGAACACAGGATTTAATTACAACTTCACGTTTTCCTGGAACAACGTTGGATAAAATCGAGATTCCGCTGGATGATGGCCATAACCTAATTGATACACCGGGAATTATTCATCGTGAGCAAATGGCTTATTATTTAGGGGCCAAAGATTTAAAATTAGTCACACCGCAAAAATCAATTAAACCAAAAACATACCAATTAAATGGCGGGCAAACGGTCTTCTTGGCTGGGTTAGCGCGTTTTGATTATGAAGAAGGACCCAAGCGTAGTTTCACGTTTTATTTAGACAATAATCTATTAGTTCACCGAACTAAATTACAAAACGCAACGGACTTTTACACCCGCCAAGTGGGTAAATTGTTACAACCACCACGGGCTAAAGAAGTTGCTGCTTTTCCTGAATTAGAACGTATCCAGTTCACACCAAAAGAGAAAAGCGATCTTGTTTTTGCCGGACTGGGTTGGGTAACAGTGCCAGCCGGGGCAGTTATAGCCGGTTGGGCGCCCAAAGGTGTAGCGGTTAGTTTGCGGAAGGCATTAATTTAAAGGAGATTAAAATGACGTTAACAGGTAAACAAAAACGTTTTTTACGGGCGCGTGCCAATCGGTTACGGCCAGTTTTTCAAGTTGGTAAAAATGGTTTGACGGCGACGTTTATTCGCCAAATCGATGAAAGCTTAGAACGAAATGAGCTAATTAAAATTAATTTATTACAAAACACAACGGTCTCGGCCAAAGAGGTTGCGACTGACTTAACTACGGCATTACCCAAACTAGTTGTCGCACAAATTATTGGTCATGTGTTAGTATTATATCGTCCAGCAGAAAAAGAAAAGTATCAACGAATTTCTGCTCAAGTAGCAGCTTTATAAAGAGGTGTAAGTTGTGGCTAATGAAACATTAACCCAACCTGTAATAACAGTTGAAACTAAAAAAAAGATTTTAGATAATGGACGACATAAACAGGTTGGCATTATGGGTGGTACTTTTAATCCGCCCCATATTGGTCATTTGATTATGGCGCAAACAGTAGGAATCCAATTAGGTTTAGAAAAGGTCTATTTTATGCCTGATGCTAATCCGCCGCATGAACACCCAAAAAATGCGATTTCGGCTGATCACCGGGTTGCGATGGTTAAACGTGCCATTACTGGCAATCCCTTGTTTGATATTGAATTGGCAGAAGTTAAGCGCGGTGGAATTAGCTATACGTATGATACGATGTCCAATCTAAAACAACAGCATCCAGATACGGATTATTATTTTATTATTGGGGCCGATATGGTCAATGATTTGCCACATTGGCACCGAATCGATGAATTATTAGAGTTGGTTCAATTTGTTGGTGTTAAACGACCTGATTTTCAAGTTCATAGTCAATATCCAGTGCTTTGGGTGGACGCACCATCTTTAGATGTTAGTTCGTCAATGATTCGTAAACGATTGGCTTGTGGACTGTCAATTCGGTATTTAGTGCCGGATGAGGTTTTGGATTATATTGAACGAGAGGGGCTTTACCGTGGCTAATGTCAATTATCGTCAGGAATTAGTACCATTTGATCGGAAGACTTTGTTAGAACGCATTAAGGCGCAGTTAAGTGATGGTCGTTTTCAACATGTTTTACGAGTTGAACAAACGGCACTTGATTTGGCCGAACGTTATGGTGGAGATAAGCAGCGGGCCGGTTTAGCCGGCTTAGTTCATGATTACGCTAAGCAACGTCCTGATGAGGAATATAAGGCCTTGATTCGGACAGAAGGCTTTGATCCAGAACTATTGGCTTATAATAATGGTATTTGGCACGGTGTTGTCGGAGCCTTTATTATTGAACGTGAATTGGGCATTCACGATGAGCAAATTTTGAATGCCGTTCGGCGGCATACAATCGGCTCGGACAATATGACAAAGCTAGATAAAATTATTTTTGTAGCGGATTTTATTGAACCAGGACGTGATTTTCCGGGAATAGAGGCAGCACGACAAGCTGCGGCAACTTCATTAGATGCTGGGGTTGCGTTTGAAATTAAACAAACGCTCAATTATTTATTGAGTACGAATAAAAAAATATATCCAAAAACGATTGCGACCTATAATGCATACGTTGCAAAATAAGGATTTATGATCAAATTGATGTTATAACCGTTTTATGAAATTAGAGGGGGATTGATTGTTAGTGGATAGTCGAGAAATGTTAGAAATTGCAGTACGTGCCGCCGATGGTAAGCGTGCTGAAGATATCGTTGCCTTAGATGTTCGTGAAGTTAGCCTATTAGCTGATTATTTTGTAATCATGCAAGGCAACTCAAAACGACAAATGGACGCTATTTTAGATGAAATCGAAGAAAAAGAAGAATTGGCGGACGTTAAGGTTGTTCGGGTGGAAGGTAAAAACTCAGGTAAATGGGTTTTAGTTGATTTAGGAGATATTGTTATTAATATTTTCAGCCCGGAAGAACGGGCCTACTATAACCTTGAAAAACTTTGGTCGAATGCTGAGACAGTTGATGTAGCTGATTGGATTGACGCATGATTTATCAAACTTTTGCCACACTATACGATGAGATGATGGATACCACCTTATATGATAGGTGGCTTTCTTTTGTTCAAAAATACGCTAAAAAAAATGCCCAGGAATTATTGGAATTGGCGTGTGGAACGGGTATTCTTGCCGTTAAACTAGCCAAAAAAGGGTATCAAGTTACTGGGCTCGATCTGTCGGAGGAGATGCTGACCCTTGCAGCAAATCACGCGGTGGAAAATCAGGTAACTTTACCGCTTATTCAAGGTAATATGTTGGATTTAAGTGATATCGGCCAGTATGAAATTGTGACTTGTTTGGATGATTCATTATGCTACATGCCAGATGAAGCAAGTATTGAGCAGGTTTTTCAACAAGTTGCTGCTTGCTTGAAGCCGGGCGGTCAGTTCTTATTTGATATGCACTCATTACACCAAATTGATGACCTTTTTCCTGGGTACATGTATAACTATAAATCCGTTGATCAGGCCTTTATGTGGACCAGTTACGTTGGTGAGCAGCCACATTCGATTGAGCACGACTTAACTTTCTTTGTTTGGGATGATGAACGCCAGGCTTACCAGGAGATTAGTGAGTTGCATAAGGAACGGACCTACCCGATTGAAGTCATTCGCCGAGCACTCCTTGCAGCTGGTTTTACTGATGTTATTGTTCGAGCAGAATTTGGTGATAAAATCGTCTCTCCTGACAGTATTCGCTGGTTTTTTGTTGCACAAAAGGGTGATTAAATTGCTACAAGCAACGGGAATGATTGTTGAATATAATCCATTTCACAACGGACACTTATACCATTTACAGCAGGCACGAAAACGAACCCAGGCGGACGTGCTGATTGCAGTCATGAGTGGTAATTATCTTCAACGTGGCGAACCGGCAATAATTGATAAATGGCAGCGCACTAAAGCGGCATTAATCAATGGTGTTGATTTAGTTGTGGAATTACCTTTGGCGACTGCTGTTGAACCTGCTGATCGATTTGCGCAAGGGGCACTTGCAATTTTGAGCCAGCTAGGGTGCTCAGCGTTAGCATTTGGCACCGAAAATGAACAGATTGACTACCAGGCAATTGGGCAAAGATTGGCGACGTTACCTACCAGGCACGCTTATTTTCGCGACTACAAACAGACCTACGCTACGCAATTAAATCAGTACTATCAGGATACGCTAAATTTAAATAGTGATGCGCCAAATCATTTATTGGCGCTCAGTTACGCAACTAGTAATGCAAAGTTGGCCAAGCCATTAAAATTGATTCCGATTGCACGAAGTGGTGCTCAGTACTTGGACCAAGAACTAAATGGTAGTGCGATTGCTAGTGCAACGTCCATTCGCCATTTGGTTACTGCGGCTAATTTTTCTCACGCGGCCTTGGAAAAGGTTGTACCTGCCGCAACTTATCAATCTTTAACGACGCAACCAATTATGAATTGGGCGACGCTCTTTCCCTATTTGAAGTATAAGGTCGAATCCAGTTCTTTATTTGAGTTAGGCCAAATTTACCAAATGACTGAAGGCTTGGAATATCGTTTTAAGAAAGTCGTTCATCAAACGGCCAACTTTTCAGAGCTATTACGGGCTTTAAAGTCCAAACGTTATACTTATACACGTTTGCAGCGCCTTTGTTTATATGTCTTGTTGAATATTAAACAGACAGAAATCACGACGACCTTAGAGCGGTCTTACATTCGTTTGTTGGGCTTTAATAAAAAGGGCCAAGCTTACCTTCACCAAGTCAAACAGGACCTAGAAGTGCCACTAATTAGTCGGGTTGATCAGGAGGTAGGAGGCGAAAATGGGTTATTAGCGTTGGAGGTTAAGGCTGATTGGTTATATGAACAACAAAGTGGCTGTGCACAAGATTTTGGCCGCAGCCCGATTCGAGTTTAAAATTTTCTTCTTGACTAAGCCGATTTAATTTAACGTAATAAAAAAGAATTGTGGTAAAAAAGCTTACCACAATTCCATTTTAGTTAACTATTGTTCAACCACATGAGCAGCCTTAACTTCATCACTTGCTAAGGTTAGAGTTCCCGCTTCATAGAGAATGTCGTATTTTACAGCCCGACCGATATTTAAAAAGTCGCGGGGACTAGACGTAATGACCGTGTCATCAGTAGTGATTCGAACAGAAGTGACCTCGTTTAACGTCATTGTTTTTCCGTTCGTTAATTCTAGGGTTAAAACGTTATCCATTAAAAGAACCTCCTATAATAATATAAATTACGCTACTTAATAGTGGCTTTGTTTGTCAGCATACCCTAATCTTGTACCCTTATAGTTGTTGGGTCAATTGTTTTATTGCAAAAAATAAAAAGTACGGTAGCTGGCTGGTAGTTTTTATGATTTGTAGAGAAAGTAAACAAGATTTAGGCCAAAACCCCGTTAAGTCAGTGTTTTATCGTGTTAAGGAAAATGCGTTGACAAAGCTATTTTTCACAGTTATAATTATTGTCGTTGCGTTAGGAGGTATCTTCGATGAAATGGTCGTTACTTGAACTTGAGAAGTACCGTGAAACACCACTAAATATTAAGGAAACACTTGATTTAAAGCAGTCATTACAAACTCGTAATGCTGATTTACTTGATGTTAGTCCTGTACTTGTTACCGGGTTGATCGCGTTAGATGGTAACAAGGTTATCACATCCTTGAAGGTCAAGGTTACTTTAACCTTACCTTCCACACGTTCTTTAAAGCCGGTGACGCTGCCACTTGATTTTGCAGTTAGTGAAATCTATGCGCCCGCTAAACAAGCCGCAAGTGACGAGCAGTCAGATTCTGTGATTCCATTGGAAGATGGCTCCTTGAACCTTGATAAGGCAGTCGAAGATAACATTTTGTTGCAGATTCCACTAAAGATATTAACTACTAGTGAGCAACAAGGTGATGCCGATATGCCAAAAGGTAGCGGTTGGGAAGTTATCTCTGAAGATACTTACAATCAGCGGCAGGCAGCAAAGAAGAAACAAGTTGATCCGCGTTTTGCGCAGTTAAAAGGCTTATTTGATTCGAATCAACCAGAAGACTAAGCTCAAAACGATTAAGATAATTTATTTTAAGGAGGTGGATTTAATGGCAGTACCAAAAAGAAAAACGTCAAAGGCGCGTAAACGTCTACGTCGCGGACACATTAAATTAGTTACGCCTAACTTGAGCCCATGCCCAAACTGTGGTGAATTAAGAATGTCACATCATGTTTGCCCAACTTGCGGCTTCTATGATGGCAAACAAGTAGTCAACACAGGTTATACTAAATAACTAGAACCTGTTTAAAAGCTTTAGCGGCCATGGCGCTAAAGCTTTTTTTGTGTTGCAAACTCACTTTTACTTTTATTGGCTCTCTGTCAAATCCTGTTGATAGCCAATTTTACAGTGTTAGAAGTTAGGCAACTTCTAATGCTGTTTTTTTATTTGGTTTGGTGCGCATTTGTTGTAGTTTGATCCGTGAAACTAAATGGTGATAGTTGCGAAAACCAAAGG
>NZ_RHNQ01000073.1 GCF_003946275.1 Loigolactobacillus backii | reverse complement strand
GAGCACATTAGTGCTCAAGATTTAACGACGACGTTACTCCAAATTAACCAGCGACCGCTTAAAATACTCGACTGGCAAACACCGTATCAGGTTATGCTGACAAATTTGTCCAAAAATTCGGATTAAATTTGCAATCTACCACAACACCAATAATAGTTGGTGGCATTTTTGGTGACAATCTACCCCTAGCTATATTAAATTATGAAGCCTAAATGCTAATCTGTTTGCGTATAATAAACTAGTGAGTAATTTAAAGGTGGGGGAAGGAATGTTTTTATGTTGGAACTGTCATTTGAAAAAGAAGTTGTTAAAACCCTAACGACCGGAAGTAATCAATGGGTGGAACGAAAAGACCTGTATGGTGCGACGCCGGATCAATTATGGGCTAATTTTCGCGATAAATTAAATAACAATAACTATGCTAAACTGCAGGGACACCCTTTAACTGATACCGAATTTAATCAGGTTAAACGGGCGATTGAGGTCCGGACACCTTACGAAGCAGCTAAGTTACTAGCCGCCGAAAATGGCATTGGCAAAGTTGAAGTTGAACGTGATGATGCTAAGCTGGGCACGGTGACGCTCGAGTTGTTTTGGAAAGCGGACGTTGCTGGCGGTAAATCTAGTTATGAAGTGGTCCGGCAAGCAGTGCGACCACGGTTAGCTGGTACTCAAGATGTCGATCCTGATCGCCGTTTTGACGTAACCCTATTGATTAATGGGTTACCCTTAATTCAATTGGAACTAAAAAAAGCCACGGTCGAACTTAACCAGGCTTTTAATCAAATTGACAAATACGCGCAGGAAGGTAAATATACGGGGATTTACTCGCTGTTGCAAATGTTTGTGATTATGACGCCGGATAGTACGGCGTATTTTGCGAATGCCGAACCGGATCATTTCAATAAAGCTTTTTTGTTTAATTGGCGAACGCGGGATAATCACCCCGTGGAAAACGGCTTAGCGTTTACGCGCCAAGTCCTTAATATTCCCATGGCCCACAAAATGGTCAGTGAATATACGGTCATCGACCAAGAACGTCAGAGCTTAATTCTCTTACGGCCTTATCAGATTTATGCGATTGAAGCCGTGATGCACCGGATTCATGACCATCAAGATGGCTTTGTTTGGCATACCACGGGTTCTGGTAAAACACTCACCTCATATAAAACCGCTAAATTAGCTGCGCAAGATCCCGGTGTCGATAAGGTCATCTTCTTAGTTGACCGGCGGGATTTAGACGAACAGACAACCAGCAACTTTAGTGCCTATGCTGCCAATGACGATATTGCCATTAACGAAGCCCAAAATACCGGTGATTTAATGCGTAAGTTGCAACAAAATGACGGTAAGGTCTTGGTCACCTCGATTCAAAAGCTCCATCGGGCGGTCAAAAAAACGCAAGCCCAGCTGGCAACCGGTAAGCAATCCCGCTTTAGTAAGACCTTAAAGCAACGGGTGATCTTCTTTGTTGACGAAGCCCACCGGTCGCAGTTTGGTAAGATGCAAAAGGAAATTCGGGACGCGTTTGTCAATAGTAATTGGTATGGTTACACCGGCACCCCCATCTTTAATGAAAATAAAAAACAGCTCAAGGGTGATCTAGCGGTCACGACTGAGGAGCTATTTGGTAAAGTCTGTCACGTTTATAACTTGCGAGATGCCTTAGAGGACCAAGCCGTGTTACCGTTTAACGTCGAACATGTAACAACAATTGGCAAAGACGCTTTAATAACCCGGGCCCTTGAAAAAGAAACTCAGCGCGTCAAAGCTCGTCGTGATAAGCAAGGCCGCCTGCTGAGTACAGCTGATAAAGCAAAAATTCAAGCCAAGATTCAAGCGATGTCAGTCAAGGACTTGGAAGAAACATATTTAACTCCGGCTGACTTTGAGACCGATGAACATATTAACCAAGTTGTTCAATATATTTTACAAAAAGGCCCACGTAAAACCAGCTTGGGGCATGGCAACTACAATGCGATTTTGACTACCAGTTCCATTGAAATGGCGCAACGCTATTATCAAGCCTTTAAGGCCGCTAAAAGGACTATTCACAATCAGCTAGATCCTGATTGGCCCCGAATTGCGATTACTTATTCATTAAGTGAAAACGAAGATCAGAGTGCGCAAAAACATGACCAAATGGCCACCATTTTAAAAGATTATAATCAGCAGTATCACACTAATTTTGATTTAACTGATTTGAATCTCTACAACGAAGATGTCGCGAAACGGGCCGCCCGGCGTGAGGCTGTCTTTGCTCATTTACCAACGGATCAAGAAATTAATTTAGTGATTGTGGTGCGGCGATTATTAACAGGCTTTGATGCCCCTCGGCTAAATACGCTCTTTGTTGACCGCACCTTAGCCTATCAAGAACTTATTCAAGCCTACTCACGCACCAACCGGCTCCAAAACCGGGAATTAAAACAAGAAGGCCAAATTGTGACCTTTCGGGTACCGGCAATCATGGAAGCTAATGAACGTGAAGCTTACAAGTTATATAGTGGCGAAGGCTCTTTTAATGTCATCATTCGTCCCACTTATCAGCAGGCCGTCTTAAAATTTCAAAAGGCCGTGGTCGCTTTAAAAACCATTGCCCCAACGCCGACGGCGGCCGATGACCTGAAAGGAACTACTGCCAAGGTACAGTTTGTGAAAGCCTTTCGCCAAGTGAATCAACAATTGAATTCCTTATCCATGTACAACGATTTCACTTGGGAGAACAGCGAAAAGACTTTTGGTATTGCTCAGCCCGAAGTAGAATCCTATACGGGTAAATATCTGCGGATTAAAGCGGCGGTTACTAAGAAAGTCGTCCCCGAAGAGTTGGCCGCTTTAGACTTTTCCTTAGCCGTTGGTTCAGTCGTCTTGGTGGATTATGATTATTTGACGCAATTAATTCAAGATTGGATTGATGAACGGCAACGGTACTCGACGCCTGATCAAGCCCAAGCGCATATGACAGATTACCTGCAAAACAGTGCCAAAGTACAGGCTAGTTTGAGTAAATTGGCGGAAACGCAACCGCAACAGGCCCAGTTAATTCGCGAAGCCATGCCTTATATTGAGCAACAAATGCAACAGTCTCAGCAACAGAGTGACCAAAATCAAGCGCCAGTAGCGTTGAATGCTCGGGAGTTGGTGGCTGATTACGCCCAGAAACAATTGGTCAAAAAAACGACGACCTTTGCCCATACGTGGGGCTTAGATCAAGCAGCCCTATTACGGGTGGCACGTGAACACACCGTGGGTACTGATGAATGGCATCATGAACAAGAATTAACGCAGTCAGCGAATTTAGCAGCGGCCTTACAAGCTCAAACTGCCGCTGGGCCGAAGATTCCAGCTATTTTGCCACTATACCGGATTAAGTCCCAGGCCGCTTGGCGGCAGTTTATTGAACACGATTTAGCAATTTATCTACAAAAATAAGTGAGGTTAAACAATGTCAGAAAAAGCAACGCAAGCTAGTCAACTTGAAAGCGCCCTATGGAATGCGGCCGATGTCTTACGCGGGAAAATGGACGCTTCTGAATACAAAAATTATTTATTGGGGTTAATTTTTTATCGGTTTCTATCTGAGAAAACCTTAACGACCTTTAGTGATTGGGCAGGCGAAACCGAAAATGTCACCCGGAAATATGCTCAGTATATGGATCCGCAGTTTGAATTGGAAGGCGTCTCGGTGCAGCCCAGTTTAGTGGAGTATTTGCAAAACACGCTCGGCTATTTAATTCAACCCCAGGCGTTATACGCCACCCTGATTGGCAAGATTCAAGCCCATACTTTTGCGTTAGACGATTTATCTCAAGCACTTCATGATCTGGAACTGTCGACACAAAATCTATCTTCAGCGCAAGACTTTTCGGGCTTGTTTGCCGATGTGGATTTAAGTAGTAATAAATTAGGCAGTTCTTTACAACAACGGAACCAAACTATTAGTGATACTATGTTAGCTTTAAATGCGATTGATCTTATCCATCATCAAGGCGACGTCCTAGGTGACGCCTATGAATACTTAATCGCGCAATTTGCTAGTGATTCTGGTAAGAAGGCGGGTGAATTTTATACTCCACGGCAGGTGTCCGACATTATTGCCCAGATTGTGACTTATCAGCGCAATGCAGGTGACAACCAATTGCGGACTGTCTATGATCCAGCAGTTGGTTCTGGTTCGCTGCTATTAAATGTCGGACAGCACGTGCAAGAGCCCAGTTTAGTGAGTTATCACGGCCAAGAACTGAACACCACGACCTTTAACCTGGCCCGAATGAATTTAATGTTACATGGGGTCTCGTATGACGATATGCACTTACGCAATGGTGACACGTTAAGTAAAGATTGGCCGGTTGACGAACCTTACTTATTTGATGCGGTCGTCATGAACCCGCCCTACTCGGCACACTGGGATAACAGTGATAAACGCTTGTCTGATCCCCGCTTCCGCGACTATGGCGTCTTACCGCCTAAATCTAAAGCCGACTTTGCCTTTCTGCTACACGGATTTTATCATTTACAAGAGCACGGAACTATGGGCATTGTCTTACCCCATGGCGTGCTATTTCGGGGGGCTAAGGAAGGTAAGATTCGCCAAAAGCTCCTGTTAGATAACCGGATTGATGCCATTATTGGACTACCCGCCAATATTTTTCATTCCACTGGTATTCCAACGTTAATCATGATTTTAAAGAAACACAAAACCACTGATGACGTCTTATTTATTGATGCGTCTCGGGAATTTGAAAAGGACAAGAATCAAAATAAGCTAACGGCAGCCAATATTCAAAAAATTGTGACAACTTATCAAAACCGGCAGGATGTCGATAAATATGCTCATGTGGCCTCACCGGCGGAAATCAAGGAGAATGACTACAACTTAAATATTCCGCGCTACGTTGATGCATTTGAACCGGAACCCGACATTGATCTGAACCAAGTTAAAGCTGATCTTAAGCAACTGGACGAGAAAATCAGTCAGAATGAACAAGCCTTTAATGAATTAGCTAGCCAGTTAGTGGCCACCCACGTTAATGACCAGTCAAAACCGGAGGCTCACAATGAAGGATAAACAAGCTAAATATCCGCAATTAAGATTTAAAGGTTTCACTGATCCTTGGGAACAGCGTAAGTTAGGGGAATTAGGAAAAATTTATACAGGCAACACACCAAAAACATCTGATTTAGATAATTGGACGGATAATAAAGAGGGGCATATTTGGATTACACCAACAGATATTGATAAATTAATTATGTCGGATTCAGACAGGCATTTAAGTGAGCAAGGTTGGTCTAAGGCTCGTAAGATACCTGAAAATTCTGTTTTGATTACTAGTATTGCGTCAATTGGGAAGAACACAATCAATGCTGTTCCTGTAGCTTTTAATCAGCAAATTAATGCAATCGTTCCAGAAAAAAATGATTCTTATTTTATTTTATCGGCAATGATAAAAGACACAGCTCGTTTTGCATCAGTGGCTGGTCAAACTGCAACGGCAATTATCAATAAAACTACTTTTGAAAAATTTCAGATTGCAACACCAAGCTATGAAGAACAACAAAAAATTGGGTCATTTTTCAAACAACTTGACCAAACCATCACTCTTCATCAGCGTAAGTTAGATTTGCTCAAGGAACAGAAAAAAGGCTATTTGCAGAAACTGTTCCCTAAAAATGGTAGCAAGTTCCCGCAATTAAGATTTGCAGGGTTTGCTGACGATTGGGAAGAGCGTAAGTTATCTGACGTAGCTAATCACAGAGGCGGAACAGCTATTGAAAAGTATTTTGACAAAGATGGTGTATACAAAGTTATTTCAATTGGTAGCTATGGATTAAATAGCCAATACGTTGATCAAAATATTCGCGCAATATCAAATGAAATTACAGATGGACGAGTTGTTAATTCTGGAGAGCTCACCATGGTGCTAAATGATAAAACTGCTAATGGAACAATTATTGGAAGAACTTTACTGGTAGAAAAAGATAACGAATATGTTATCAATCAACGAACTGAAATTATTTCACCGAAAGAAAACTTTGATTCTAATTTTGCATATACCATACTTAATGGTCCTTTTAGAGAAAAAGTTAAACGAATTGTTCAGGGGGGAACGCAAATATATGTTAACTATCCTGCAGTTTCTAATCTAAATCTAGAACTACCTAAGATTGAAGAACAACAAAAAATAGGCTCTTTCTTCAAACAGTTAGATGACACTATCGCTCTTCATCAGCGTAAGCTAGATTTGTTGAAAGAACAGAAAAAAGGCTTTTTACAAAAGATGTTTGTTTAGGGTCTATAACTATCAAATCGCCCCTCAAAAACATTGTTAAAATAACCCCCAATATCTATAATGTGGATATTAGGGGTTATTTGTTTTAATATTAAAGAAATGACTTCTTCTATTTGTCATCAATACTAAACAATAATTTGTACAAAGTGATTATTTCTTCTAGTTCTTCACGCGATACATGATCGACAATAGTTTCATCAGTGACATGTCTTGCCCGTAAATCTAAGGCTATGGTTTGATCTAATAATACTTTTCCATATACTGTTTGACTACTAGTTAGTCGATGATACATTGGAAAATTACGCTTGGTACTGCTAATTGGAGCCACAATCGTCATGTTACTTGTCTGACAGACTAGATCATTGCTCAGAGCAATGGCTGGTCGCTTATTCATCTGTTCATGACCACGGCTTGGATTAAAGTTAACATAAAATATATCACCTTGGCTTACCATTGAAGTTCATTACCTTCTGACTTTCCCCAATCAAGCTCGTGATCCCTTTTCCCGTCATCTTTCCAATCCTTAAATAGTTCGTGAATATTGGTTGGGTTCTTTTTTATTGGTGTTAAAACAATTGATCCATTTTCAATGGTTATTGTCATATCTTGGTTATCATCTAATTTCAGTTGTTTAATAATTTGGCTAGGAATTCTAGCAGCTTTCGAGTTTCCCCACTTTGCTAAGCGTGTTTGTTCTTTAATAAGTTCCATATTTTCCCCTCCTAAATTATTATTACAAGTCAAGTATATCCCGTGTAGATACACAATGCAAATATTCTTACTGGAGGTCATTTACATGCAACAAGTTGTCTTACCCATCAAAGATTCAAACGTTCTTAAAGAGGTTCAAGATACGTTACTCAATAACTTTAAAGCTGGCCGACGTAACTATACGATTTTTCAAGTTGGTAAAGCGACGCTACTGCGAGTGAGTGACGTTATGGGCTTAAAACAGGCCGATATTTTTAATCCGGATGGTTCTATTAAACAAAATGCGTTTATTCATGACCGAAAAACTGGTAAACCTAATACCTTGTACCTTAAGCCTGTTCAAACAGAGCTCTTATTGTACCGTCAATGGCTGCTTGATCATAAACTAGCATCTGAATGGCTCTTTCCTTCCATTCAACACCCCGAGCGCCATATCACTGAAAAACAGTTCTACAAAATTATGAGTAAGGTTGGCGATTTATTAGGAATTAATTATCTAGGTACTCATACGATGCGCAAAACCGGGGCTTATCGTGTTTACACGCAATCAAATTACAATATTGGCCTAGTCATGCACTTACTAAATCACTCAAGTGAATCAATGACTTTAGCTTATTTAGGCTTGGATCAAGCAAGTACAGAAAACATGTTGAACCAAATTGATTTTGGGTAAATTGGTTTGATTTTGTTGTCGCCAACGGCGACTTCTGATACAGGCTTTTAATGGGCCTAGCACAACATAGAATAAATTCTATGTATAAGTGCGCATTGACCTCGTTTTACTCGGTCTGATGATAACCATAAAATCAGTTTTTGCTTTTGTTAAACTGAATGTATTTTTAATTCAATTTATACTTGCACTTAACTAAGTTTGTTATGCTTTAGATACTTAAAAAGTGTTGCAGATTCCACTGCTTTAAGCCAAAATTTTTTAATTACTTTGTTCAGAGATTCTTTATAACCTTAGCAACAAAATTTGAATAACCAACTGTAAGAACTATGTATCTAAATTGAAATTATTATTTTCCCGCGTTTACAATCTAAGTGCAACACATAATTAAATAGACCAAAAAGACCATGATGACCTATTCTTATAAGCAACCAAGCACATAAGAAAGGCACATCATGACCAACATCAAGCGTACCATCTCTAAGGCTTACCAACAACTATCAAATTTTGATCGCGTTCGCATTGAAACTCTGCTCAATCAGGGATTCTCCCAAGCACGGATTGTCCGCGAACTCAACCGCTCTCGTAGTACTATTTCGCGTGAGATCACTCGTGGCTCCGTTCTACAGCGAATTCCCGGGCATAAGGTAGCGTTGATTTACTTTGCTGATACGGCAGCTTATCTGCACGCTCAGCGGCGGGAGCGGTGTCGACCCAAGACGATGCTTGAGAAGAACCCCGAGTTTTACGCCGCCTGATTTAATGCTTTCCATGGTTCAAATAAGTTATTAATCACGATTAATGATTTATTTGAGCTGTGGAAGGT